>JAWSUQ010000006.1:0-19299 GCA_033549265.1 Bacillota bacterium | reverse complement strand
CTATCATTTTGCCCCATTCACTGCGCTGTTCTTTGGATACTTTAGCATATCCATAGCCTGGCAAATCAACAAAATAGAATTCACTGTTAATCTTATAAAAGTTCAGGGTTCTGGTCTTGCCTGGCTGAGAGCTAGTCCGGGCTAGGTTCTTGCGGTTAATGAGCTTATTGATTAATGAAGACTTGCCAACGTTTGAGCGGCCTACCAGAGCTATTTCTGGTAAGCCCTCACTGGGATATTGATCAAATTTTACTCCGCTTAATTCATAAATAGCTTCTTTAATTTTCATCAGTTTCCCCTGACACTTCTTCCTTTTCTAATAGGGCCACTGGCAATACCTGATCCATGTGCTCTGCTAACACAAACTTCAGCTTTCGTTTGACACTGATTGGTACATCTTCAATATCCTTTTTATTGTCAATAGGCAAAATCACCGTCTTCATTCCAGCTCGATGGGCTGCTAATACTTTTTCCTTAATACCACCCACTGGCAGTACTCTTCCTCTTAGAGTAATCTCTCCTGTCATAGCTACATCCCGTCGCACAGCTCTTCCCGATAGGGCAGAGATTAAAGCGGTGGCCATTGTTATGCCGGCCGAGGGGCCATCTTTAGGGATAGCACCTTCTGGAACGTGTACATGCAGGTCTTTATTTTGATGAAAATCTACATCTATCCCCAGTTCCTCACTGCGATTTCTAATATAGCTTAGGGCAGCCTGGGCCGATTCCTTCATGACGTCTCCCAGCTTTCCAGTGAGGTTTAAACCGCCTTTGCCTCTTAATACATTTACTTCTATATTTAACACATCTCCACCAAACATAGTCCAAGCTAAACCAGTAGCAACTCCCACCTGGTCGCTTAGCTCTGCTGAGCCATATCGGAAACGAGGAATTCCCAGCATGTTAGGTAGGTTTTGCATAGAAACCTTTACCTGCTTTTCACCTTCTTTGACTATCTCTACAGCAGCTTTACGACAAACTGAGCCCACCTGCCGTTCCAAGTTTCTGACTCCCGCTTCCCTGGTGTACTCTCTAATAATTCTTCTAACGGCATTTTCAGAAATCTCCAGCTGTGCTGTGCTTAACCCATGCTCTTTAAGCTGCTTCGGCACTAGATAGCTCATGGCAATCTGTGCCTTTTCTAGCTCTGTATATCCAGAGATATTAATTACCTCCATCCGATCTAATAAGGGCCTGGGGATTGTATGCTCTGTATTGGCAGTGGTGACAAACATTACTTTAGAGAGATCTACAGGCACCTCTAAGTAATGGTCAACAAAGGCATTATTTTGTTCTGGATCTAGTACCTCTAACAAGGCAGCAGAAGGGTCACCTCTAAAGTCCATACTCATTTTATCAATTTCATCCAGCAAGAAAACAGGATTGATGGAGCCTGCCTGCTTCATAGCTTGAATAATTCGTCCTGGCATTGCGCCTACATATGTACGCCGATGGCCTCTTATCTCTGCTTCGTCCCGGACACCACCTAAAGACATCCTGACAAATTTTCGTTCCATTGAACGAGCAATAGACTTGGCTAAGGAGGTTTTACCTACTCCCGGAGGACCTACTAAACAAAGAATCGGTCCCTTCATTTTTTTTGTCAGCTTCCGCACCGCCAGGTATTCGATAATGCGAGCTTTGACCTTTTCTAAACCATAATGGTCCTCGTCTAAGATCTCCTCTGCCAGCTTAATATCTAGCCTATCCTTTGTTTGCTTTTGCCAAGGCAGTGCTAATAGCCAGTCTAGGTAATTTCTTACTACAGTGGCTTCCGCCACCATTGGCGGCATTTTATCTAGTCTATCCAATTCTTTTAAGGCTTTTTCCTTGACCTCTTTTGGCATCTTAGCCTTTTCAATAGCCTCTTTGAGCTCCTCAACCTCTGCCGCCCGGTCATCCTTATCCCCAAGTTCTTTTTGGATAGCCTTCATTTGCTCTCTTAAATAATATTCCTTTTGAGTTTTTTCCATCTGCTTTCTTACGCGGACGTTTATCTTTCTTTCTAGCTCTAATATTTCCATTTCCTTGGCCAAAATGCTTGATAGCTTCTCTAGCCTAACAGTAACATCTACTGCTTCTAATATCTCCTGCTTATCAGAAAGCTTAAGGCCCAGATGAGACGCGATTATATCTGCCAGTCTGCTAGGCTCTTCAATGGTAACAACAGAGATTACAGTTTCAGGCGGAATCTTTTTACTCATCTTCACATACTGCTCAAACTGCTGTACCAGATTGCGCATCAAGGCCTCAACTTCAGTAGTTTGGGGCACAGGACGCTCCTGGTCTTCTACAATCACTTTAAAAAATGGCTCTTCTGCAATTACTTCAGAGATACTTGCCCTTGTAATTCCTTCCACTAACACTCTGATAGTGCCACCCGGCAGCTTTAACAGCTGTTTTATCTCTGCTATAGTCCCTACGCCATATAGCTCATTTACAGCAGGCTCATCTGTCTGGGCATCTTTTTGCATAACTAAAAAGATACGCCGTTCTTGAATCATTGCTTCTTCGATAGCAGCTATAGACTTTTCCCGGCCTACATCTAAGTGAATCACCATATAAGGAAATACTAAAACTCCCCGCAATGGGAGCAGAGGTAATTCTTCTTCAAATGTTTCTAACAAATCTGAATAAATTTCTTCTTCTCTATCTTTTTCTACTACCACGATAACCACCTCCAACGGAGTTTACAATAACGTCAGTTTATTTTTCACTAACATTCTAAAATATATTCTATTTTTAAATTCTATTTCCTGCCTAATTTTTTATATATCGTTTTTACTGTTTGAAGAACCCCACTTAGACAAGCATAAAGTGGGGTGTGCTTTTTGGTTATAGCGGCGAAGCGCTTATCATATCAACTTGTCCTTTAATTGCATCTACTTTTACCTCATTTAAATCCTTTAATAAGCTATGCTCTAATACCTGATCAAGGTGATCTACTGGAACTACCTCTACATCAGTTATTTCTTTAAATATCTCCTGCCAATTATCTCTTGGAATTATTACCTTTTTAGCCCCTGCCTGTCTAGCAGCTTCTACTTTAGCCACTACTCCGCCAATGGGCCGGACATTTCCCCGAATAGATACTTCGCCAGTCATTGCTACTGTATTGTCAATCGGGATATTCCTGATAGCTGAATAAACAGCTGTGGCTACGGTAATTCCTGCTGATGGACCATCAATTGGTATTCCTCCTGGGAAATTCACATGAATGTCATAGTCTCTAGGGTCCACATCTTTATTGCGTCTTAGGACTGTTAGCACATTCTCTACCGAGCCTTTCACCATGCTTTTGCGGCGCACTTTCTTGCCGTCTGCGCCACCCATTTCCTCTTCTTCCACAATACCGGTGAGGATAATCTGGCCCTTGCCCTTGTTGGTAGGTATTACACTAACCTCAATTTCAATTAATGTACCCATGTTAGGACCATAGACCGCTAACCCATTTACTAGTCCTACTTGGGGCTTTAGTGGTATCTTCTTCTCAGGCCGTGGTGAATACTGGCCGCTATTGACAACCCACTCCACATCGCCAGGAACAATTTCGTCATCCCCTCGCGAAAGAGTTATTCCGGCAGCTATTTGAATAATGTTGACGGCCTCTCTCCCGTTTGTCGCATATTTTTTCACGACATTTTTGGCTTCTTCGCCCATCTTATAGTTTATCTTATTGGCAGCATTTTTGGCGATTATTCCTATCTCGTCTGGTAGCAGACTGCGGAAAAACACCTCTAGACACCTTGACCTAATAGCAGGCGGAATTTCATGGGGCATCCTAGTGGTAGCCGCTACCAGCCTAAAGTCTGCAGGTAGGCCATTTTGAAACATGTCATGGATATGGCTCGGAACATTGCTGTCCTCAGAGCTATAGTAAGCGCTTTCCAAAATTACCTTCCTGTCCTCTAGCACTTTTAATAATTTATTAATTTGAATTGGATGAAGCTCACCAATTTCATCGATAAAGAGCATTCCACCGTGAGCTTTTGTCACCGCTCCTAGCTTTGGCTGAGGAATCCCAGCCATGCCCATTGCTCCTGCCCCCTGGTAAATGGGGTCGTGGACAGAGCCAATTAATGGATCGGCAATTCCTCTTTCATCAAAGCGAGCTGTTGCCCCATCTATTTCTACAAATTTGGCATCCTCAGCAAAGGGTGAATTAGTGCTTTTTTTGGCTTCCTCCAGCACCAATCTTGCAGCGGCAGTTTTTCCTACCCCCGGTGGTCCATATATTATTACATGCTGCGGATTAGGACCACACATAGCTGCTCTTAAGACCTTTAACCCTTCTCGCTGCCCGATTATTTCCTCAAAACTTGACGGTCTTGTTCTTTCTGATAATGGTTCACTTAAAGATATCTTTCTCATTTTAGAAAGCTTTTCCATTTCTTTGCGGGACTCTTTTTGTACAGCGACCTTGTTGCCCTGTTGATTTCTCAGTAAATTAAAAAAATATAAGCCAATAACAATGGCGAAGAATATTTGGATAAAGCCTAATAATCCTCCAAAGCCGTTATAGAACATCCTACCACTCCTCATGTTGAAGTTATTTCTAGAAAAATTTGACCTCGTGATAGTATTTCCTATATTTAACTTTTTATCCTTAATTAATTAGAATAGTTTCTTAAAGATTTTTAAATCTAATGCTGATATATTTTAGATATTGATATAATTAAAGGCCTGAGTACTAAGTACCCAGACCTTCACATTCCTTACGTTATGCTGATTCCTCTTTTTTCTTTTTGCCATTTGTGACGATGATAGGCTCTTCCTTCTTATTAATTACATCCTCTGTCACAATACACTTGTCAATATCTGCTCTTGAAGGAATATCATACATAATATTTAACATAATATCCTCTAAGATTGCTCTCAAGCCCCTAGCACCGGTATTCCGCTTAATTGCTTCCCTGGCTACAGCCTTAAGGGCTTCCTCTTTAAACTCCAGATTAACATTATCCAGCTCGAATAGCTTGGAGTATTGCTTAATCAAGGCGTTACGAGGCTCAGTCAGAATACGCACTAGCGCTTCTTCATCTAGAGCATCTAAGGTTACAATAACTGGCAATCTACCTACAAATTCTGGAATCAAACCAAACTTAAGCAGGTCACCAGGAAGGATTTCTTGTAGCACTTCACCTATTTGGATATCCTTCTTGCCCTTTATTTCAGCTCCAAAGCCTAATGTCTTCTTGCCTACTCTATTTTGGATAATCTTGTCAACACCGTCAAAGGCTCCACCGCAGATGAACAAGATATTCGTTGTATCTAGCTGAATAAACTCTTGGTGCGGATGCTTTCTGCCGCCTTGAGGAGGGACGCTAGCTACTGTACCTTCTAGAATCTTTAGCAATGCCTGCTGGACACCTTCACCAGAAACATCTCTGGTGATAGATGGGTTTTCAGACTTACGTGCAATTTTATCAATTTCATCAATATAAACAATGCCCTTCTCAGCCTTCTCCACATCATAATCTGCAGCTTGAATTAGCTTAAGGAGGATATTCTCCACATCTTCACCAACATAACCTGCTTCTGTAAGAGAAGTTGCATCGGCAATAGCAAAAGGAACATTCAATATCTTGGCAAGGGTCTGGGCTAATAAAGTCTTACCACTTCCAGTAGGCCCAAGCATCACAATATTGCTCTTTTGCAATTCCACATCATCAATTTTCATTCCCAGGTTGATTCTCTTATAATGGTTATATACCGCCACCGATAAAGACTTTTTTGCCTTTTCCTGTCCAATTACATATTGGTCAAGAATTTCTCGTATTTCTTTTGGCTTAGGGATATCACCCATATCTAAATCTAAATCATCGTTAAGCTCTTCCTCAATAATTTCATTACAGAGCTCAATACACTCATCGCATATATAGACTCCCGGTCCAGCTACAAGCTTTTTAACCTGGTCTTGCAATTTTCCGCAAAAAGAACATTTTAGTTGTCCCTTGTCATCAGTAAATTTGTACATCATTTCACCCCTAAATTCGTTTGGAGTTTAAGCTCCTTTTCTTGCAATCACCTCATCGATAATTCCATATTCCTTAGCCTCATCAGCTGACATGAAGTGATCTCTGTCAGTATCCTTTTCAATTCTTTCTAAAGGCTGACCTGTACGCTCTGATAAAATTTTGTTTAACTGATCTTTAATCTTAATAATTCTCTTAGCATGGATTTCAATATCCACCGCTTGCCCTTGAGTACCACCCATGGGCTGGTGTATCATAACCTCACTATTTGGCAAGGCTCTTCGCTTTCCTGGGGTACCTGCAGCTAACAAGAATGCACCCATACTTGCAGCAAGACCAACACAAATTGTTGATACATCAGGCTTGATATACTGAATTGTGTCAAAGATAGCCATCCCTGCAGTAATTGATCCACCGGGACTGTTAATATACAAGAAAATATCCTTGTCAGGGTCTTCAGCCTCTAAAAACAGCAACTGTGCAATAACTAGATTAGCTACATTGTCGTCAATTGCGCTTCCCAGAAAGATAATTCGATCCTTTAATAGTCTGGAGTAAATATCATACGCTCTTTCTCCACGATTACTTTGTTCTACAACCATTGGGACTAACATAGACAATTGTACCACTCCTCTCTATGCCTATTCAGCAGTTTTTTCTTGAATATCTGCGTTTTCCACTAGAAAATCAATAGCCTTTTCCATAGTGATACTATATTTCAAATTATCTAGATTTCCTTGCGATGCAATAATCTGCCTTACCTTATCTGGCTCTTGGTTATATTGCTCTGCCATTTTTGCTACTTCCTGGTCAATATCCTCTTCAGTACAGCTAATTCCTTCCTTTTGAGCTATTGCTTCAAGCACTAGGTCAACCTTTACTCCACGAATAGCATCATCTTTGTTCTGCTCTTTTAGCTGTTCCTCAGTAGTACCGCTAAACTGATAATACTGCTCCATTGTTAGCCCCTGATATTGTAACCGCTGAGCCATGTTACTAAGAATAACCTCTTGTTTTTGTTCAACCATTACCTCGGGTATTTCCACTTCTGCGGTTGCTACTACTGCATCAATTACCTTGTTTTGCAATTCCCTTTTAGATGTGTCTTTTGCTGCTTCTTCTAATTTATTCTTTGCATCAGCTTTTAATTCCGCAATTGTCTCAAATTCACTGACATCTTTAGCAAACTCATCATCTAACGGCAGTAATTCCTTACGCTTAATAGAATTTATCTTTACTTTAAATAAAGCTGGCTTTCCTTTAAGGTCTTCAGCATGATATTCTTCCGGAAAGGTTACATTAACATCCCTTTCTTCTCCTGCTGCAGCACCAATTAATTGATCCTCGAATCCAGGTATAAATGAGTTGGAACCTATTTCTAAGGAGTAGCTTTCTCCTTTACCCCCTTCAAAAGCTACACCATCAACAAAGCCTTCAAAATCTATCACCGCTGTATCGCCTTGTTCAACAGTGCCTTCCTCCAAAATGTTAACCTTGGCATGGCGCTGTCTTAGTCCTTCGATATAGTTGTCGATTTCTGCTTCACTTACTTCGTTATTTGGTTTTTCAACCTTTACACCCTTGTAATCACCTAAGGTAACCTCTGGTTTAACCTGCACTTTGGCTTTAATGATTACAGGCTTGCCTTCTTCTAGCTCCACAACCTCTACCTGTGGCCGATCAATTGGCTCTATTTCAGCTTCCTTTACCGCATTAAAATAAGCACCAGGCAGCACTTGCTCTAAAGCCTCATCATATAGGGCCTCTTTGCCAACATAGTTTTCTAATATCTGCCGAGGTACTTTTCCTTTACGGAATCCAGGAATATTTACTTTACCTGCTACCTTCTTAAAAGCTTGGCTGATTGCATTACTGAAATCTGTTGCTTCAATTTGAAATTCTAGGGAAACCTGATTCTTCTCTATTCTTTCCACCTTAATCGCCATTTATGCTCCTCCTTATATCTTGTAAGTATTTATATGTAATATCACTTGAAATCGTGACATAGCAACCTAGTACTATCGTAACCAAAAAATAGTAAATCAAAACACGTCAATCATGTTATTCTACAATAGCTACTCAATTCCTCTTTTTTTTAAACAAAATACCTCGCAACCATGTGTGGTCCCGAGGTATATATACAACAAAAACCCCCCACATAAGGGAGTTAAATAGCAGCTGGAGCGGAAGACGGGATTTGAACCCGCGACCCTCGCCTTGGCAAGGCGATGCTCTACCACTGAGCCACTTCCGCATATTAGTGGTGCGGGAGAAGGGACTTGAACCCCCACGGTTGCCCGCCAGATCCTAAGTCTGGTGCGTCTGCCAATTCCGCCACTCCCGCATTTTTCCTTAAGCACAAGAGTAATAATAACATACCTTTACATAGTTTGCAATAAGTAATTTTTAAAAATCTTTGTTGAAATAATTTGTTGAATATGAAAAAAAAGGAAATTGGTTTAAAATGTCGAAGAAAATTATTAAGTTATATTAAGGAGTGTTAGTATGCTATCAATTATAAATAGTTGCGCTATTGTTGGCTTAACTAGCTATTTAGTTAAAGTTGAGGTTGACGTCGCAAACGGACTCCCATGCTTTGATATTGTGGGATTACCAGATACATTAATTAGAGAGTCAAAGGATAGAGTTAGAACGGCTATTAAAAATTCTGGCTTTCAGTTTCCACTGCAACGAATTACCGTCAATTTATCACCGGCTCATTTGCGGAAGGAGGGCTCTCAGTACGATCTGCCAATAGCTATTGGTATTCTAATAGCTACAGGACAACTTAAAAGTACTGACTTAGAAGATAACGTTCTGGTAGGAGAGCTTTCTCTTAATGGCGATATTATTCCCGTTTCAGGTATATTGGTGATGGCCGATTCTTTAGCTAAAATGGAAAATTCCCCTAAAAATTTATTAACTTCTGTCGTCAATAGCCACGAAGGAGCAATTGTCAAAAACTTAAAGGTTTTTGGCTTTGCTTCATTAAACTCTTTAGTAAATCATTTCATTAATTCACCAACAAAGCCGGTAGAGTTTGTTTTTCCTAATAATACCGATGAAAATGATAATACCTATGACTTTAGTAGAGTCAGAGGTCAGGAGGATGCAAAGCGAGCTTTAGAGATTGGGGCAAGCGGTCAGCACAACTTAATCATGGTGGGTCCTCCAGGCAGTGGAAAAACTATGCTGGCTAAAAGCTTTCCTACAATCCTGCCAGCCTTAACACTACCAGAACAAATAGAGTTAACTAAAATATACAGTATTGCAGGAATGCTTCCAAAAAATAATCCTCTAATTTATAAACGCCCTTTTATTGGACCCCACCACAGCTGTTCCTTGACTAGCCTTGTAGGCGGAGGAAAAAATCCTAAACCTGGCCTGTTGAGTCTTGCTTCCCATGGCATTTTATTTTTAGATGAGCTAACAGAATTTTCTAGAGATGCACTAGAGGCCTTAAGACAACCTTTAGAAGCCAATGAGGTGACGGTAGCACGCTTAAATTTAACGGTTACCTACCCCGCAAGCTTTCAGCTAATAGCAGCACTAAATCCTTGTCCCTGTGGTTATTTAAACCATCCTACAAAAGCCTGTACTTGCAGTACATTACAGCAAAACCGTTATATCAAAAAGCTATCCGGGCCCTTGTTAGATCGCATTGATATTCAGGTACAGCTTCCTCCAGTAGATTTCGATGTTTTACAGCATAATTCTTCAGCTCCCCCCGAATCAAGCACCATCCAACAACGGGTAGTTGCTGCTAGAAAACGTCAACGGCAAAGATGGGACAAATACAATTTAAATATTCCAGCAAATGCATTAGTACCAGTAAATATTTTCAAGAAAGAGACAGCTATGACTAAAGAAGCACTAAAGCTTTTAAAGAATGCTTTTAGTCGCCTTAGTTTGACCGCTCGATCCCATGATAAAATTATCAAAACAGCAATGACTATTGCAGATTTAGACAAAAGCGATAAGATTAATTCAACTCACATGGGAGAGGCAATTCAATACCGGGGTTTAGATCGATTTTGGACTAGTGAATAAGATAGGGGGGTAATAATATGGAAACTGGAGAAATTGCAGGTGTTTATTACAATTACCAACAAGGACCAAAAGAAGGGCCTACATTATTATTTATTCATGGAGCTGGAGGAACAAAAAAAAATTGGCATTACCAGTGGCTTGAGTTTAAAGGTAAATATTCAATAATAGCAGTTGACCTACCTGGCCATGGTGAGTCTTCTGCAGCAAGTGCTAATAAAATTTCTGATTACAGCCAAGCAATAGCTCAATTGCTAAAGGGGCTTAGTTTAGATAGAGTTATCTTAGTTGGCCACTCTATGGGGGGTGCTATTGCTATGAATACCTTCTTGGATGAAGCTGTATATATAGCTGGTTTAATACTAGTATGCACAGGCGCCAAATTAGGTGTAAGAGCTGCAATTTTAGAGCAGTTGGCACAAGATCTCTATACTAGAGAAATGATTGAATTTGCCTATAGCCCAAAGGCTTCACAAAAGCTAATTGAAAATGGCTATAAAGAGCAACAAAAAATTCCCTGTTCCGTTACTTTTGGAGACTTTCAAGCATGTAACAGCTTTGACATCAGGTCACAGCTAGCAAACATTTTCTGCCCTACTTTAATAATGTGTGGCGATGAAGATCAGGTGACCCCCCTAAAGTTTTCGTTATTTTTACATGAGCATATTCCTAACAGTTCTTTAGCTATAATTCCCTTAGCTGGTCATATGTTAATGATCGAACAGCCACAATCCACTAATGCAGTTATCTACCAGTTTATTAAGCAATTTTTTTAAACCAAATACCCATCTAAGCTTTTTAGCTAGATGGGTATTTAGTACTCATAATATTCATTTCTCAAGTTATCTAGCCTCAGTTCTCTTCTTTTTCCAAAAGAATAATTATTGTCTGTTACCCAGATGATACTTGGTACAAAATGATAAATTTTCGATTTGTGAAGTGCCGATAAAAGTTTATGTCCCTGGGGCAATGGGGTATTTAAAAAGCTATATTTTTTTAGATAAGCTTTAAGAGCCAGTGCTTTTTTTACGTTATCGTCTACAGGCACAACAGTTCCCTCTAACTGTAAGCCTTTAATATCCTGCCAATTATTATAGTCCTTTTGAATGGTAATGGCACAATCCACTCCACCGCTGATATTTCCAGCATGGCGACTATTGGGGTTGGAAAGAAAAAACAAATCTAAACAATTATTTACATAAAAAACAGCGGCAGCTTCTGGTTTCCCTGCTGTATTTAGAGTGGCTATAGTTGCAGTATTATGCTTAGCTAGCATTGAAATAATTATTTGCTTCAGCTCCTTTGCCAAAACAATATCCTCCCTTAATTTAAGATCTTAAAATTTATCTTAAAAATTAAAATACCCCTTTCAAATGACTTATTTCCATGTTTTTATGGCTTTCCTTAAGATATATTTCAATAACATCAAACCTCGGTTGCAATGAAGACCTAGTTTGTATAAGATAAAATTGAGCTGTTTTTCTTATCCTATTTTGTTTTCTAATATCAACAGCCTCCCTTCCTGTTCCGAATTGCAGACTCTTCCTTGTTTTTACTTCTACAAATATAAGCTCCTTTTCCATTTGAGCGACTATATCTATTTCCCCAGTAGGCCCTCTGAAGTTTTGCTCTAAAATCTGATAGCCTTGCTTAAGTAAAAAGCTGATAGCCCTTTCTTCTCCTAGCTTTCCCTTTTTAACCTTATTCACTACCCATCCTCACCACGCTCTACCAAAAAAATAACTTATAATTAAACAATTTCGCTTTAATTATAATTCTTCCTCTCTATTATATTTTAATTTTTGTCACTACCATTTAAGTTATGCTTTTTCAATCTAAAAGAAAAAACCGGACAGAACGTCCGGTTTTTAGATACTTAGAAAGGCATAAAAGCTTTAGCAGCTACTACAGCCCATTCATAAACTGGTGTTGGGTAGATACCTAGGAAAACAGTAACTACCATAGCCAACATTAAAGTCAGCTTGATGGAACCTGGAATTACTATTGGTTTGTCGTCTGCAGGTTCCCCTAAGAACATAACCTTTACTACTATTAAATAGTAGTAAACTGAAACTAAGCTCATGGCTAGGGCAACAATAGCTAGCCAAATAAAGCCTTGCTCAATAGCAGCTGTAAATAAGAAGAATTTGCCTATAAACCCTGCTAGCGGTGGCAATCCTGCCAGTGACAACAAGGACACCATCATTACTGCTGAAAGCATAGGTGATCGTAAGCTTAAGCCCGAGTAATCCTTAATTTCTGAGCTTCCAGTAGCATTTTCAAATGCTATAGCTACAATAAAAGCTCCCAGGTTACCAAATACATAGATCATTGCATAGAACAGGATAGCAGTAATACCTAGCTCACTATATGCTATCAAGCCTAATAGCATATAACCAGCATGACCAATCCCTGAGTATGCCAACAATCGCTTCATATTTGTTTGTGGAATTGCAACTAAATTTGCTAGGACTAAAGTTAATACTGCTAAAACCATTAGCAGTACTGCCCATGCTCCCCAAGTACCCTGAAATCCTATTACAAAAAATCTAACAAATAAAGCAAAAGCAGCTGCTTTAGAACCTACTGATAAGAAAGCAGTAACAGCAGTAGGTGCTCCCTCGTACACGTCAGGAGACCACATATGGAATGGCACAACTGCAATTTTAAAGGAGAATCCAGCAATTAACAGGATGATTCCTAACATCATAATAGGCTCTATCCCCTGAGCAACTACTCCAGCAATATCTGCGATCAATAAACTCTGAGTTCCACCATAAATTAAAGTTAAACCATAGAGCATTATAGCTGAGGATAAGGCACCTAATACTAAATATTTCATGCCCGCCTCTGCTGATTTTGCATCTCCTTTATTAAATCCAGCTAAAATAATGAATGATATTGTCATTAATTCTATTCCCACATAAGCAGTAATTAAATCGCCTGCGGAAGCTATGACAAACATTCCTAAAGTAGCAAAAATAATTAGAGAATAATACTCAACTTGATATGCTCCTCTGGCCATTATCCATTGGTTTGATGACAGCACCACCAAAATAGCAGCCGCTAAAAATACTAATTTAAAAAAGCTAGCATAAGGATCTAAATAGTAAATCCCCATAAACATTTCGTTAATATTGAACTTAACCGCCGTAGCTGCTAGCAAGCCTATTAGAAATAATCCAGTTAAAGGACCAATACCTTTGCGCTGATCTGCTGGAGTTACCATACCAATAATTAGTAATCCAACACCAAGCAGTGCTAATAATATTTCAACTGAGATTAGTGACCAATTCATTATAGCGTCCCTCCTAACTTAGCAATACCTTCGCTTAAAGCAGGAGCGATATGGCTCATTAATGGCTCAACACCATTATTAATGATATCTGTAATTAAGTGGGGGAATACCCCAAACAGAATTAATGTGCCGCATAGAATTACTATTGGTACCATAGCAACGCCTTTAGCATCTTGTAGGAAGTCCCACTCAGGCTTTCGCGGACCGAAGAAGGTAAATTGAACAACTCGCAATACATAAATGGCGGTGATAACAACCCCAAGTACAGCGATTATAGCTAAGAATTTAATATTAACTGAAAACACACCTACATTAAATAGCTCTTGATTAGCTGTATAAGCTCCAACAAATATTAAAAACTCTGCCACGAAGTTGTTTAATCCTGGTAATCCTAACGAAGCTAGACCAGCAATCACAAATCCAATAGTTACCCTTGGCATTTGGTGAGCCAAGCCTCCAAATCTTGCAATTTCTCTTGTATGGGCTTGATTGTAAACATGCCCAATCAAGGAGAAGAATAGTGCTGTCATAATACCGTGGGCAAACATTTGGTTAACCGCTCCACTAATACTAATAGTATTTAAGGCAGCTATACCAAGTAATACGTACCCCATATGACTCACACTAGAATAACCAACAACGAATTTCAAGTCCTTCTGTACCATAGCCACCATTGCTCCATAGGCTACGTTGATAATACATAACAGGGCAATAAGTGGTGCCCAAAAAACTGCTCCTTCAGGGTAAAAGAATACTCCAGCTCTGATTAGGCCGTAACCACCTAGCTTCATTAAAACGCCGGCATGAAGCATTGATACAGCGGTTGGAGCTGCCACGTGACCATCTGGTGACCAGGTATGCATTGGCCACATTGGTACTAGGAAACCAAAGCCAATCATAACTAAGAAAAACATAAATTTCTGGAATGGCAAATCATATTGAACAGTAGCTAAAGTAGCAATATCAAAGGTTACGAAGCCCAGTACATCTGCTGCATAAATGTAGGTGGCAATTACTGCAATTAGCGCAAAAGCACTACCCACCAACAGATATAAAGTAAGCTTCATAGCTGAATATTCTTTTCTTGTACTTCCCCAAAGTCCAATAAGCACGTACATTGGGATAACAGCTACTTCAAAGAATAGATAGAACCAAAATAAATCTCTTGAAGCAAAAACTCCAAATACACCAGCCACTAGGATCAACAGGAATACAAAGAATTCTTTAATTCTCTTAGTCATGGACCAAGAAGAAAATACCCCTGTAAAGATTACTATGGCAGTTAATAGCATAAGCGGAAGACTGATACCATCTACTCCAAGGGAGTAATTGATCCCAAATCGTTCAACCCATACAATATCCTCTTTAAATTGAAACCCTCCTAATGCAAGGTCATAGGATACGTAAATATATATCGATAATACTAGCGATACAAATGTTGAAATAGCAGCTATAACCTTCATTACTCTCTCTTCATTGTCTGGAATGAAGAGAATAATCAGGGCTCCAATAACCGGCGCTAAAATTATGGCAGATAAAAATGGAAAGCTCATTGTACACCTCCTAGCCCAAGACCAGTAACCAGAACAATCACTGCTACAGCTACAAATATTACTAAAGCGTAGCTTTGCATGTTACCTGTTTGCAAAAATCTTAACTTACCACCGATTGCTCGAGTTAAATCTGCAGTGCCATCAGCGATACCATCTACAATCTTACGATCACTCCAATTGAAGGCTTTACCGATTGACAATACAACCTTATCAAAGAATAACTGGTATAACTCGTCAATATAGTATTTGTTGTAGAGCAAGTTATAAATTGGCTTAAATCTGTTGCGAATTGCTTCAGCAGATATAACCTGCTTATAATATACTAACCATGCTAAGGTAATACCAGCAAAGGCTACTCCAGTTGATTTTGCAGCTAAGCTCCACTTAAAAGTTGCTGCATGGGCTTTACCGTAATAAATCCATTGAGTAAAGTTGTTTTCAACTAATGGAGAACCGATAAATCCAGCAATAACTGAGAGCACACCTAAAATAATAAGTGGTAATGACATTGATATTGGTGACTCATGAGGATGATTTTCAGGCTTTGCTGGGGCAAAGAAGGCCACAAAAATCAATCTAAACATATAAAATGCAGTTAAAAACGCTGTTGCTGTAGCTAACCAATACAATTCACTATAGCCAGCATATTTTGTTGCTACTAATATTTCATCCTTACTCCAAAAGCCTGCTAACGGAAAAACACCTGCTAATGCTAGAGAGCCGATCACAAAGGTCCATGTAGTGATTGGCATCTTTTTAGATAAACCACCCATTTCCCAAATGTTTTGCTTCTCGTGGAGTGCGTGGATAACACTACCAGCTCCAAGGAACAGTAACGCCTTAAAGAACGCGTGAGTTGTTAAATGGAACATAGCAGCAGTAATACTGCCTACCCCTATAGCCATAACCATGTAACCTAACTGACTTAAGGTTGAGAAGGCCAAAATTCTTTTAAAGTCATTTTGGGTAATAGCAATACTAGCTGAGAAGAATGCAGTAAAGGCACCAATATAGGCGATTACCACTAGAGATTCTGGGGCAGCGGCAAATATAGAAAATCCTCTTGCCAGTAAGAATACCCCAGCAGCAACCATGGTAGCTGCGTGAATTAATGCAGAAACCGGTGTTGGACCTTCCATAGCATCTGGCAGCCATACGTGTAGAGGAAACTGACCTGATTTACCCATGGGTCCAACAAAAATTAATAATGCAATAATTGTCAGCAATGAAACATTAGTAAACCCTGAAACAGCTGCTGTCAATTCAATAAAATTAAAAGTACCAAAGTGTAGGAACAGCATCAGAATACCAATAAGAAATCCAAAGTCAGCTACCCTATTAGTAATGAACGCCTTTTTATTGGCCTGAGTAGCAGAGTGCTTATGAAACCAAAATCCAATTAACAGATAGGAACATAAACCTACTAACTCCCAAAATACAAACATTTGAAAGAAGTTGTTGGCAACAACTAGACCTAACATTGAAAAAGTAAATAATGATAAATAAGCAAAAAATCTTGAGTAAGCTGGGTCATGGCTCATATAGCCTGATGAATACATCATTACTAAAAATGCAATGAAGGTAACAACAACCAGCATCACACCAGTTAACGGGTCAATTAACAATCCCATTTCAAGAGAAATATTTCCTACATTTAACCATGGAACTGCAATCTCTATTGGACTATCCATTGTAATACTTGGATCTGTAACAGTCTGATACAAAATACCAATTGAGATAATCAGAGAGCCTAGCATTGCTATTGTAGCCGTTAAAGAGCTAAGCAGCCTATATGGCTTTGTCACAAATGCTATCAGTATAAAAGCTAGCAACGGTAGCACTGGTATTAACCATGCATATTCTATCATCTAATTATACACCTGCCTTTATTGTAGAAACTCCTACCATTTTAGCCAATCCAAATCTAATGAACTTGAAGTCAACCGATCACGATAAATTGCAATTACTAAAGCTAAACCTACTGCTACTTCTGCAGCTGCCACAATGATAACAAAAAGAGCGAATATGTGTCCGATAGGTTCACTTGGTGCAAGAAACTTAGTAAAGGCAATCAAGTTAATATTTACAGAGTTTAGCATTAGCTCTACTGCAATTAAGATGGCAATCACGTTTGACTTTGCCAAAGCTCCGTAAAGACCGATACAAAAAAGCAATGCACTTACCATTAAATAATGCTCTAAACCGATCATTATGATTTCTTCACTCCTTTCGCCAATACTATAGCACCCACCATAGCCACTAGCAGTAACAGACCTGCCAATTGAAATGGAACTAGTAGGTCTACAAGCACTAGCTGCGGAATAGCTTCAGTATAGCCTTCCTGGACTGGAACCTGACTAATTGACCAATTTGTCTTATAGATATTCTGTCCGATTAAATAAAATAGTCCAAGAGACACTGCTCCAGCTCCGATTTTATATCTATTAAATGGATTACTTCCCTTCATGTCTCCTCTTCTGGTTAACATGATACCGAAGATCAAAATAATAGAAACAGCACCTACATAAACTAAAATCTGTACTAGTCCTAAAAATTCTGCATTAAGTGTGATATAGAGTCCAGCAATACCAATAAAAGTTACAATCATCAACAAAGCACTATGCACAATGTTTTTCATTAGTACTACAGCCAAAGCTGAGCCTATAATGACAGCGGTCAGTAACCAAAAAAACAATACGTCCATCAAATTCACCCCTCATTCGTGCCTTGAGTATTTTCTGGCCGTTGCCACAAATTGAGAACAACACCCTTGCGCGAATAACAGGCCAGCTCGAATTCCTTATTAAAGTTAATAGCGTCTGTAGGGCAACTCTCAACACATAGCCCACAGAATAAGCAATATTGTAAATCCATTTCATACCCTGTTAAAAATCTCTTTTTGTTCTCATCGCGCTCACTATCAAGCTTAATCACATTGTTGGGACATGCATTAACACAAATTCCACAAGCAATGCATTTATCTGCTGTCAGCACAAAGGAACCATGAAAATTATCTGGAAGTTTAGGTCTTTCTTCCGGATACATTTCAGTTACATTCTTTTTAAAAAAATTCTTAATTGTTACCTTGAGACCCTCAAATAGGCCTTTACCATACATGCTATCACCATCCATTCAAGGATTAGAAATTTTGGAACAAATAGATGCCAACTCCTGTTACAAATACATTAATTAAGGCAACCGGCAATAAAAACTTCCAGCCAAAGTGCATTAAGTGGTCAACCCTGATTCTTGGGAATGTCCAACGAATCCACATAATGGCGAAAATTATGATGAAAACCTTTAAGAAGAACCATATAAAAGATGGAATAAAAGTTAGTCCAAATGGTGCAGCCCATCCACCAAAGAATAAAGTTACCATTAAGGCGGACATAATAAAGATGTTGGCGTATTCAGCCATCATAAACATAGCAAAACGCATTGGAGTATACTCAGTAAAAATTCCAGCAGTAAGCTCAGTTTCACCTTCAGGTAAATCAAAAGGTGCTCTGTTTAATTCTGCTAGGGCTGAGATAAAGAACACGATAAAAGCTACTGGCTGAAGTACAATAAACCACATATTCGATTGTGCAGCTACGATATCATTCATCCGCATGGACCCAGTTATCATAATAACGCCAAGGATAGAAAATACTAAGGGTAATTCATAACTTACCATCTGGGCTACTGCTCTCATGCCACCAAGCATTGAGAACTTGTTGTTAGAAGCCCAGCCAGCCATTAGCATTGGAAGTGTAGTTAGTGATGAAATTGCAATAAAGTAAAACACTCCTAATTCCAAATCTGCCGCAACCATTCCCTCTCCAAAAGGCATTACTGCATAAAGCATCATTGCAGGCACAAAAACTAACACAGGTGCCAATACAAATGGCCATTTATCAACTGCTGCCGGAGTAATACTTTCTTTACCCATCATTTTTAGCATATCGGCAATTAGCTGAAAAATACCATGGGGTCCCAGTCGATTAGGTCCAGGACGCAGCTGGATATAACCAGAAACTTTTCTCTCTGATAATACCAGTATCAGTACAAGTAAACCTATCAATCCAAAAACAACACAAGCATATACAGCTGCCATAATTACATCTACAATAGTTTCTGTTAAGCCAAAGCTTAAGAACAACGTTCTTAAAGCATCTGCTATTGTGAGAAAGATATTATTCATGTTTTCACGCACCTTCTCTCTTATAAGACCTTATTTCTAGTGTTAACAGTCAACTTCTCCTAACACAATATCAATACTACCTAACACTGTAATAGCGTCAGCCATTTTCAGTCCTACTAAGGTTTCATCTAATGGCATTAAGTTAATAAATGATGGTCTCCGTACATGCCATCTGTAAGGCTTTGTGGAGCCGTCACTGACAATATAATATCCTAGGAAACCTCGAGAAGACTCAATTTGATG
>JAWSUQ010000005.1:0-19366 GCA_033549265.1 Bacillota bacterium | reverse complement strand
TGCTGGATAGCTATTTTAGCCGAGCCTACCCGATTCATTTGGCCTGCACCAACACCAATTGTTATCCCTTCCTTAGCTATTACAATGGCATTTGATTTAACATGCTTAACAGCCTTCCAAGCAAAGAGAAGCTCTTTAAGCATTTTAGCATCAGGCTTTGCTTTTGTTACCACCTGCAAATCTGCTTCTCCTACCATAGCCTTATCTTTTTCCTGCACTAAAAATCCCCCGGCAATTGATTTTATTTCCAGGGCAGTCTCACTAGTTAAACTGGACAAGTTATCTACTGCCAATTTTTCTATAGCTAGCAGCCTGATATTTGCCTTAGCAGACAGAATTGCTAGGGCATCCTCTGTAAACTCAGGGGCGATTATTACCTCTAAGAAGGTCTTTTGCATTTCTTCCGCCACAGCCTTGTCTACTGTTCTATTGACAGCCACTATCCCACCAAAGGCAGAAACAGGGTCGGCTCCGTAGGCCTGTTCATAAGCCGTGAGCAAATCAGCTGCTTCGCTGATGCCACAGGGGTTGTTATGCTTTATCACTACCACGGCAGGTTCTTTATATTCTTTAATTATAGCTAAAGCAGCATCTGCATCAAGAATATTGTTAAAGGAAAGCTCCTTTCCCTGGAGCTTATTGGCACCTACTATCGCTGCTTGGGGGCTAGCCACCTTATAGTAGCAGGCCCTTTGATGGGGGTTCTCGCCGTAGCGAAGCTCATTTAGTTTTACTCCCTTTAACTCAAAAACCTCCGGAAATACCTCTTCCTCTTCTACTGTCAGCTGCTTCAGATAGCCGGCAATGGCAGCATCATAGTCTGCGGTGTGGCTAAAAGCTTCTAATGCTAGCTTAAATCTTAGGTCAAGGGGCAAGCTCTCTTTTTCCCTTAGCTGGACCACTATTTCTTCATAGCGGTCAGGATTTACCACAATAGCTATGTCTTGATAATTTTTGGCAGCAGCTCTTACCATGGCAGGGCCACCAATATCAATATTTTCGATAGCTTCCGCTAGAGTGACTCCCTCTTTGGCAATGGTCTCCTGAAAAGGATATAAATTTACTACTACCAAATCTATTGGCGTGATATCATTGTCTGCTATCTGTTTTAAATGCTCAGCTGTACGCTTTGCTAAGATACCTCCATGAATTTTAGGGTGTAGCGTTTTTACTCTGCCCTCTAATATTTCCGGAAATCCTGTGATTTCAGATACCTTCGTCACAGGCACCTGATTTTCTAACAGAGTTTTAGCGGTGCCACCGGTAGATACTATTTCATAGCCTAGCTCCACTAGCCCTTGAGCCAGCTCCACTATTCCTCTTTTATTAGATACACTTATCAACGCTCTTTTTTGCATTAGACCACCCACCTTATTATATAATTTTTGCTATAAATTAAGATTACATCTTTATTCTAACATCCTTTAAATAAAAGCTATTTGCAACTTATTGTAACCTTCCGTCCCTGTAATTGCACCTTATTTTCCGCTAACAGCCTTAATACCTTTGGATAAAGCCTATGCTCAGCCTCCAGTATTCGCTGACTTAGACGCTCCAAGGTATCCTCATCGGAAACTGTTACTGACTCTTGGGCAATAATAGGTCCAGTATCCATTCCTTGGTCTACAAAATGGATAGTACAGCCCGTAACCTTAACACCATAGCTATAGGCTTGCTCTTGAGCATTTAAACCTGGAAAGGCTGGCAGTAAGGACGGGTGGATGTTAATAATCCGATTACCAAAGCGTTCCACAAAGTTACGGCCTAGTAGCCGCATATATCCAGCTAGGCAGATATAGTCGGGTTTTAGGCTTTGACATAGCTCTATCAGCTGCTGGTCATATTCTGTCCTACTGCTAGCATCCTGGGGGTTAAGAAAATACACCGGGATACTGTGCTTTATCCCTCGCTGGAGAGCATAGGCACTCTTATTGTCACTTATAATTCCTACTATTTTTACTGGCAGCCCCTCAACAGCTATTGCATCAATAATAGCCTGCAGATTGGAGCCTTTGCCCGAAGCCAGTACCACCACTTGCATCATAGCCATGATTATTCCACCTGCCTTCCCGTAACTAAGAACTACTTCAGCTTTACTTGGCCATCACCTGAAATTACTCTTCCTATTTCAAAAAACTTTTCATCATTAGTATTTAAAATTTCTTTCACCTGGGGTAAATCTTTTGGTGCTACAGCTATTACCATCCCTATTCCCATGTTAAAAGCACGATACATTTCAGCCAGCTCCACCTGCCCCAGTCTTTGTATTAAAGAAAAGATTGCTTGAACCGGCCAGCTATGGAGCTTTAGCTCTACTGCTGTTCCCTTAGGCAATATTCTCGGTATATTCTCCAACAGCCCACCACCAGTAATATGGGCTAACCCCTTTACCGTTCCTGTCTCAAACAGTGGTTTAATAGCTTTTACATAGATTTTAGTTGGTGTTAAAAGCTCTTCTCCAATTGTTTTTCCAGTCTCTGACATAAAGCTATGGGGTGTCAGTTCCCCTAGCTCAAATAGTACCTTTCGGGCCAAAGAATAGCCATTGCTATGCAATCCAGTTGAGGGCAGCCCTAATAAGATATCCCCGAGCTCTATGGTGCTACCATCAATTATCTTAGGCCGATCTACTACCCCAACAGCAAAGCCCGCCACATCAAATTCACTGGGAGCATAAAACCCTGGCATTTCTGCCGTTTCACCGCCAATCAAAGCGCAACCAGCTTCCTGGCAACCATCGGCGATTCCCTTTACTATCTGCTCCACCTGCTGTGGAATTAGTTTTCCCACTGCAAGGTAATCTAGAAAAAATAGGGGCTCCGCCCCCTGTACCAAAATATCATTGACGCACATAGCTACCGCATCAATACCGATAGTATCATATCGCTGCAGCATTAATGCCACTCTTAGCTTTGTGCCTACACCATCTGTCCCCGAAACTAGCACCGGATTTTGATATTTTTTTATATCCAGAGCAAATAAACCGCCAAAGCCGCCAATATCTGTCAGCACCTCAGACCTGCTGGTGCGTTGAACATGACTTTTTATACGAGCAACCGCTTCATTGCCTGCATCTATATCTACTCCGGCATCTCGATAAGTTACTCCCAGTTTAGGTTGAATGCTGTTATCTTGGTTATTCACTTATGTTACCGCCTTTCCAATGCACTTTTACCACTATTAGTTTGTTCGACCTCAATCGCATAATCCCCATTAAAGCACGCAACACAAAAATGCTGGGAACAATTTTCCATAATTGATAGCAGTCCCTCTAGACTTAGATAATGCAGGCTATCTGCTCCAATGTGTTTTCTAATTTCCTCCACATCGTGGGTAACGGCGATTAGCTCCTCTCGCTGGGAGGTATCTATTCCATAATAACAGGGATACATTACAGGCGGAGAGCTTACAAGCATATGGACCTCTTTAACACCAGCATCCCGCAGCATTTTAACAATTTTGCTACTAGTAGTACCCCGCACAATTGAATCATCAACTAATATAATTCTCTTACCTGCCACCATAGACTTGATGGCGTTAAGCTTTAGTCGCACCGCTACCTCCCGCATTTGCTGAGTAGGCTGAATAAAGGTGCGACCAATATATCTGTTCTTCATCAGGCCTTCCTCAAAGGGCAAGCCTATCTCCTGGGCATACCCTTTGGCTGGTGCAGTTCCTGAATCCGGTACGCTAATAACTAAGTCTGCATCAATAGGGGCTTCCTTGGCCAACTGCCGTCCCATGGCTTTTCTGGCCTCAGTTACCCCAATACCATCTATAATGCTATCAGGGCGAGCAAAATAAATATATTCAAAGATACAAGTAGCTCTTCGTTCAGAGGGAATAGCGCGTTTAGAGCATACTCCTATCTTGTCAATCACTACTATCTCCCCAGGCTCCACATCTCTTATAAACTTTGCACCTATCGTATCTAAGGCACAGCTTTCAGAGGCTAAAATATAAGCATCGTTAAGTTTGCCTAAGCATAATGGTCTTACTCCATGAGGATCCCGCACCCCTATTAGCTTTTCTTCAGTCATGACGATCAGAGAGTAAGCTCCTTTAATATCAATCATGCATTTCATAATTGCTTCCTCAATAGAGCTTTGGCCGTAGCGGGCTATTAGATTTACAATTACCTCTGTATCTGTAGTAGTCTGAAATACTGAGCCGGTGGCTGCCAGTGAATTTCGCAGCTGACTGGCGTTGGTCAGATTGCCATTATGGGCTACAGCCATCATCCCTTGTAAGTAATTAAACACCATGGGCTGAGCGTTTACGTGGAGACTAGCCCCAGTAGTAGAGTAGCGCACATGACCAACGGCTATATCACCGGTAAGGCTTTCAATCACCTGGTCATCAAAAACCTCTGCCACTAATCCCATATTCTTATGAAGTTTAATTCCTTTTCCATTACTGACAGCTATTCCTGCGCTTTCTTGTCCTCGATGTTGGAGTGCATATAGACCAAAATAGGTTAGTCTAGAGACGTCCTCTCCTGGGCCGTATATGCCAAAGACGCCACATTCATGAGTAGGACGAGGCGGAATTAGGACATGGTCCATGGAATCGCCCCCCGCCATTGTTTGTCAAGCTCCTCTACCTTAATATTTACTCTGCCTTTATCTATTACTAAATCAGTTCCTGCCACCACCCCTAATACTGCAGCAGGGATTCTAAAGTCCGCCGCTACAGCCAACGCTTTGCTGACGTTGTCCGCTGCTACTGAGATGACAATTCTCGATTGGGTTTCGCTATAGAGCCATTGGGTTGCAGTAAGCTCTTGACCATCGTTGCCATTCTTAATAACAGCTCCAATTCCTCCGCCGATACAGCTTTCCGCCAACGCCACTGCCAAGCCTCCTTCAGCACAATCATGGGCTGATTTCACTACTCCCTTGCCTATTAGAGCAAGACAGCAATCCTGCACCTTTTTTTCGATGGTTAAATTAAGCTCTGGTAATTGACCCGACTCAATGCCGTGGATAGCCGCCAGATACTCTGAGCCCCCTAGCTCCCCTTTCGTTTCCCCTAACAGAATGATTACATCTCCCTCATCTTTAAATTCCTGGGTGCATCTTTTATCAATATCAGTTAACAAGCCCACCATTCCTACAGTGGGAGTTGGAAAAATTGCTTCCCCATTAGTTTCATTATGAAAGCTGACGTTTCCACCTATTACAGGCGTATTCAGTGCTTTACAGGCCTCACTCATTCCCACTACTGCATTCTTAAACTGCCAAAAAATCTCCGGCTTCTCCGGGTTGCCAAAATTTAAACAGTCTGTAATTGCTAATGGTTTCGCCCCAGAGCACACTAGATTTCTAGCTGCTTCCGCCACAGCTATTTTTCCCCCTTCAAAGGGGTCTAAATAGCAATAGCGAGAGTTGCAGTCAGTACTCATTGCTAGCCCTTTTTTTGTTCCTTTAATTCTAACTACAGCAGCATCAGACCCAGGCAGCACCACCGTATTAGTGCCCACCATGTAATCATATTGCTGGTATACCCATTCCTTTGAAGCTATTGTAGGCGTTGCTAACAGCTTAAGCAAGATATCGCCGCAGTTTGTTGCATCATCATAGGGAGCTGTACTAAAGCTTCTTGTTTCTTGGTAATAGGCGGGTTCTTTTGTTTCTCGATGATAGACAGGGCACTGTTCTGTTAGTAGTACTGCAGGAAGCTCTGCCACAGTAGTTCCATTTTCTTTAATCCGCAGAACTCCATCATCTGTCACCTGACCAACTACTACCGCATTTAAGCCCCACTTTTTAAAGATATTTGCAACTGCTTCCTCTTTGCCCTTTTTAGGCACCAGCAGCATTCTTTCCTGAGATTCAGACAGTAGTATTTCATATGGAGTCATTCCCTCTTCCCTAGTGGGGACTAAGGCAACGTCTATTTCCAACCCGCTATTTCCTCTTGTAGCCATTTCACAGGATGAGCTAGTAAGCCCCGCTGCCCCCATATCCTGCATTCCTACTACATATCCCGTTTTTATCAGCTCCAAGCAGGCTTCCAGTAGAAGCTTTTCCATAAAGGGATCACCTACCTGAACTGCCGGTCTTTTTTCCTCACTAGCTTCGCTAAGCTCTTCTGAGGCAAAGGTAGCCCCATGGATACCATCTCTACCTGTCCTAGCGCCTACCACCATTACCGGGTTCCCTACTCCAGCTGCTACGCCTTTAGCAATATCCTCGTGATTAATTAGGCCTACACACATAGCATTAACTAGAGGATTTCCTTCATAGCACTTATTAAAGTAGACTTCCCCACCTACAGTAGGAATACCAATACTGTTGCCATAGCCTCTGATGCCTGCCACTACTCCATCAAAAAGATACTTCATCCTGGCGGTTGTCAGTTCACCAAACCGCAATGAATTTAATAATGCTATAGGTCTTGCTCCCATAGTAAATACATCCCGAACAATCCCACCAACCCCAGTGGCAGCCCCTTGATAAGGCTCTATGGCTGAAGGGTGATTATGGCTTTCAATCTTAAACACTACTGCCTGACCATCACCAATATCTACTATTCCCGCGTTCTCTCCAGGCCCCTGTAGTACCTGCTGACCAGTAGTGGGAAACAGCCGTAAAACCGGCCTTGAATTCTTGTAGCTGCAATGCTCAGACCACATTACTGCCAGCATGCCTAGTTCTGTGTAATTAGGCTCTCTCCCTAAAAGCTCTATGATTTTTCGGTACTCATCATTATTTAATCCCATTTCCTCCCACGCTGTCTTAGCCAAGCTGCTCACCTCGCTCCCACCAGTTGATAATAGATCTAAATATGGCTAAGCCGTCTGTTCCTCCCAAGATGCTGTCCGCGCATCTTTCTGGATGAGGCATCATTCCCAGCACATTACCCTGCTTGTTGCAAATTCCGGCAATACTCTCTAAAGAACCGTTGGGATTTGCCTCGGGAGTCAGTTCTCCACTGGCATTACTATAGCGAAATACTATCTGCTTATTAGCTTCTAGCTCTTGATAGGTTGCTTCATCGCAATAGTAATTCCCTTGTCCATGAGCTACAGGAACCTGGATAACCTTCCCTGCTGTTAATTGATTAGTAAAGGGGTTAGCATTTTGCTCTACCCGCAGCAGGGATTGATGGCATCTAAATTTCAGCCCTTGGTTGCGCTTCATGGCACCAGGCAAAAGTCCTGCCTCCAGCAATATTTGAAAACCATTGCAAATTCCTAGCACTAAACCGCCTGCTGCAGCAAATTCCGCCACTGCTTGCCCCACCGGTGAGAAGCGGGCAATAGCCCCAGCTCGCAAATAATCGCCATAGGAAAAGCCCCCCGGCAGGATTAAGCAATCAAAGCCCTTTACAGAGGTGTTCTGATGCCAAATATATTCCACTGGCTGCTCAACAACATCCTTGATAACATGGTAGCAATCAGCATCACAGTTTGACCCAGGATATACTACTACTCCAAACTTCATTATTGGACCTCCGTTATGTGAATTTGATAGTCTTCGATTACTGTATTAGCCAGCAACTTCTCACACATTTCACTAATCTTATGATGCGCTTCCTCCTTAGAGCTGGCCTCAAGCTCCACCTGCACTAGCTTTCCTAGACGTGCATCCCTTACTTCCTGATAGTTTAGTGCATGCAGTGCATCTTTAATTGCTTGACCCTGAGGATCTAAAATACTCTTTTTCAAGGTAACCCATACATCGGCTTTAAACATTTTCTACCCCTCCCTGCAATCTCTTTAGAATCTCAGCATAAGCCTCTTCTACTTGACCTAGATCTCTTCTAAATCTATCTTTATCCATCTTTTCACCGGTTTTGATGTCCCAGAAACGACAGGTGTCAGGAGATATTTCATCTCCTAGCAGCACCTGATCACCAAATAACCCAAATTCTAGTTTGAAATCGACTAACAAAATATCTTTAGCCTTGAGAATTGGAGCAATTACCTCATTTACCGCCAATGCCTGCCTTTTGATTTCTGCTAGCTGATTGACGGTGGCAGCCTTCACTAATAAAGCGTGGTCATCATTGATTAGTGGGTCTCCTAAGGCATCATCCTTATAGTATAGCTCCACCACCGGTTTGGCTAGCTGAATTCCTTCGGTTAGCCCTAGCCGCTTAGCCAGACTACCGGCTACCACATTCCTCACCACTACTTCTACTGGTAGAATTTTCAGCGCCTTTACTGCCATCTCCCGTTCTCCCAACATCATAACAAAATGGTTATCAATCCCTGCTTTTTGGAGCAATTGAAAGAAAATGCTGGCTATCTGATTGTTATAGTAGCCCTTATTAGAGATTTGTCCTTTTTTCAGACCATTAAAGGCAGTAGCATCATCCTTGTACTGCACCCACAGAATATCGGCATTGTTTGTGGCATATATTCGCTTAGCCTTTCCTTGATACAGCTCATTACCCTTGACTAGCTCCCCCACCTGATTCATTTTCTTCCCCTCCTTGGTTTAATTAATTACTCTATGCCAGCTCTTTTAAAGACATAGTCTACATGTTTGGTGTGATAGCTGTAATCAAAAAGCTCCTCTACTTCAGCTTTATCCAAGCGCTCCATTACTTCGTTGTCATTAAACAATAAAGTCTTGAATTCGGTTTTTGTACGCCAAGCTTCCAGAGAGTTCTTTTGTACCAGCTGATAAGCGGCTTCTCTAAGCATCCCCTTGTTAACTAAGGCCAACATGACTCGCTGTGAAAAAATCAGTCCTAAAGTTTTGCCAAGATTAGCTGCCATATTGTCTTCATGCACCACTAAGCCTTCCATCACTTCAATAAATTTCGTCAACATGTAATCTAAAGTAATAGTGCTATCGGGAATGATGACTCGCTCTACTGAAGAGTGAGAAATATCTCTTTCATTCCACAATGCTATATTTTCCATTGCTGCAACAGCGTTTCCACGTATTAAGCGCGCCAAACCAGAAATCCGCTCTCCGGTAATAGGGTTTTTCTTATGGGGCATGGCGGATGATCCCTTTTGTCCTTTGGCAAAAGCCTCTTCTACCTCTAAGATATCAGTGCGCTGCAGGCTACGCAGATCTGTTGCCATTTTATCTAAGGAACTAGCAATTATTGCTAAAGCACTAATATACTCGGCGTGACGGTCTCTTTGCAATATCTGGGTAGATACTTGAGCTGGCTCTAAGCCTAATCTTGCACAAACATGCTCCTCTACCTTAGGATGGATATTGGCAAAGGTTCCTACCGCTCCAGATATCTTTCCTACCCTTATCACCTTACGGGCGTTTTGCATTCTCAAAATGTTGCGCTCCATTTCAGTTACCCAAAGGGCCAGCTTTAGGCCAAAGGTGATTGGTTCTGCATGAATTCCATGGGTGCGACCCATCATTAAGGTATATTTATGCTCTCGAGCCCTAGTAACAATTGCCTCTCTAAATTGCTGCAGCTTCTTGATAATATGATCAGCAGCCTCCACCATTTGGACAGATAAAGCTGTATCTAAAATATCTGATGAAGTCATTCCCATATGTATATACTTTGAGTCATCCCCAACATACTCTGCTACATTAGTGAGGAATGCTAGCACATCATGTCTAGTAACAGCCTCAATTTCGCTAATGCGGTCAACATTAAAGCTGGCCTTCTCCTTAATAACTTCTACTGCTTCCTTAGGAATTTGCCCTAGTTCTGCCATGGCTTCACAGGCATAAATTTCTATCTCCAGCCATTTTTGAAACCTATTTTCATCAGCCCATATTTTTTTCATTGCTGGCAAGGTATATCTTTCAATCATTGTCAAAAAACTCCCTTCATAATGCGTTTATTTGTATTATGTTTGTTTTGCTGGTAAAATATAAAACCCAGCCCAGGCAAGCTTCTTCTGTAAAACAGAGAAACCTACCCGACTGGGTTTTTATCCCTTCGGTGTGGCAGTCAATCAATGGATAACTGCCTGTGCCACTTGGTCGCTGACCCAATCCTGGCGGAACCCTAGGCACACTTTCACTGCAGGTATAATAATCATTTGACTTTCTAGATTTAGTCTATCAGAACACAAATAGCCTGTCAATAACTATAGCGAACATTATTTAATATATTGCATTAATAGTTCGTGTATTTATCGGTTTTATTTTTCTTGCTATTAGGATATCATTATAGTGAGGTGATTTACGTTGAAGAAGCTATCCGATATGTCTAATTTAGACAAAGCCTTGCTCACAGGTATCCACGGTGACGTTGTGATAAAAAAAGAAGAGCGCATTAAATATTTAGGAGAATTGAAAGAGAATGTTATTCTGGCGCTAACTTTCGATGAAATGGCCAAAAGCCGTATTGATACGCGGATCTCTGAAGCTATCAACCATCCAAACTTTGGGTGCATTATTATCAGCGGGAAAATAGCTTTAAGAGATTGGGCTTACAAATACCGCAAGCTAGCCAAAGATAAAAATCTCCCTTGCCGAGTTGTAACCGATCCAGACCATATGGGAGATATCGGGTTGGTGGTGGCTCAAAAGAAAAGTTAATGCAAGAAGTGAAAAAAGCTTTATCATCTGTGGTAAGAGATTTTCATGGCAAAACACTCACTAATAGCTCCAGCTTTGAAATTTCTAAGCTCGTTTTGTGAAGCTCCAAAACTCGCTTCACTCAAACAGTTGGAGCTTCTTTACAAAACTTCACTAAAAAATTTTACAAAGCTTACACAAATGTTCGTTTATTTGCCATGAAAATCTTTAGTATAGTAATTTTAGGGAACCTTTAGTGAAGACTTCCAAAGTTTCTTAGCGCAGTTTCTGTCCAAAACTCCGTTTGTCTGAGCGGATTTGCACTTCAAAATAAAAAGGAAAAGATTTGAGCACTGAAAAAGTGCTTAATCTTTTCCTTACATTTTTAACTTACTCCCACTCGATAGTAGCTGGCGGCTTTGAAGTTACGTCGTAGACGACGCGGTTAATATCCTTTACTTGATTGACTAGGCGACTTGATATCTCTGCCAGCAGATCATATGGCAGGCGAGCCCAGTCAGCAGTCATGGCATCATCACTAGTGACAGCTCTGATTACCACAGTATGAGAGTAAGTGCGCTCATCCCCCATAACCCCTACGCTGCGAATGTCAGGCAGTACGGCAAAGGCTTGCCAGATTTCCTTATACAATCCTGCTTTTTTGATTTCTTCATAGATAATGGCATCTGCCTCCCGCAGGATATCGAGCTTCTCTTTTGTTACTTCCCCTAAAATTCTTATACCTAGTCCTGGCCCTGGAAATGGCTGGCGCCAAACAATATCGTGGGGCATTCCCAGCTCTTCCCCGAGCTTACGTACTTCATCTTTAAATAACTCCCGTAATGGCTCCACTAAGGAAAACTGCATATCCTCCGGCAAGCCGCCTACATTATGATGAGATTTAATCACGGCAGCGGTATCTGTCCCGCTTTCTACCACATCTGAATAAAGGGTTCCTTGCACTAAGAAGTCAACCTTCCCTAGCTTCTTAGCTTCATCCTCAAAGGTGCGGATAAACTCTTCTCCAATAATCTTGCGCTTTGCTTCAGGTTCAACAACACCCTTCAGCTTTGATAGAAACTTTTCCTCTGCATCAACACAAACTAAATTCATGTTGAATAGGTCATTAAATATCTTCTCTACTTGAAGGCGCTCATTTTTTCTCATCAACCCATGATCTACAAAAACGCAGGTCAATTGATCACCAATAGCCTTATGAACTAATACCGCCGCCACGGAGGAATCAACACCGCCGCTCAAGCCACAAAGGACTTTTTTATCCCCAACCTGGGCTCTAATTTCAGCTACTAGCCTTTCTACCAAGGACTCCATAGACCAGTCGCCTTTGCAGCCACAAACCTGATAAAGGAAATTAACCAGCATCTCCTGGCCATTAGGAGTATGCTTCACCTCTGGGTGAAACTGCACTCCATACATTTTTCTATTCTCATCGGCAAAAGCCGCTACCGGCACCGACTCAGTAGCACCGGTAATTTCAAAGCCTTTAGGGGCCGTTAGCACTTGATCGCCATGGCTCATCCAGCACACCTGACTTTCCTCTAAACCCTGAAAAAGCTTAATTCCATTATTGACTTTGACGCTAGTCTTACCATATTCTCGATGAACTGCCGGCTTTACTTCCCCCTCTAAAAAATGGGCCATCAGCTGCATGCCGTAGCAAATACCTAGTATCGGTACCCCCAGTTCAAATATTTTGGGGTCACAGTGGGGCGCTCCTTCTGCATAAACACTAGAAGGACCTCCCGTCAGAACTATCCCTATAGGATTTTTAGCTTTAATCTTCTCGATAGGGGTTTTATAAGAAATCATCTCACAATACACTTTAGCTTCTCTAATTCTTCTGGCGATTAACTGATTATATTGTCCACCAAAATCCAATACTAACACTGTTTCTTGACTCATTATTATGTTCCTCCTAGCTGTATACTTCTCTTTTTAGCACTGCCACATATGGAAGATTGCGGTATCTCTCACTATAATCAAGGCCATAGCCCACTAAAAATTCATCTGGAACTTCATAGCCGTTGTAGTCTGGCTGCACCTCAACCTGTCTTCGTTCAGGCTTGTCCAGAAAAGTAGCAACCTTAATACTTTTTGCTCCACGGGTCTTTAGATTTTCCAGTAAGTATTTTAATGTTAGCCCCGAATCAATAATATCTTCTACCACTAGCACATGGTTATCTTCAATGCTGCGCTCTAAATCCATAACGATTCGCACTACTCCAGAGGACTCACTAGCGGATCCGTAGCTTGAGATAGCCATAAAATCTATTTCAGCAGGTATGGCCAAGTTTCTCACTAAATCTGCCATAAAGATAAAACCACCTTTTAAAATGCCAACAACTAATAATTTTTTTCCAGCGTAGTCTTTGGATATTTCAGCTGCCATTTCTCGAACCCGATCTTTAATTTGCGCTTCAGTCACCAGCACTTTCTCTAAATCCTTCTCCATGAATCCGCCTCCTAAATTGAAAAAAATAATATATTATTATCATTCTCCCTCTGGCATAAAATTAGCTTATAAAATTATACCAGTAGGTGAAATTTCTGTCAAAGAAAAAACCTGTCGTTCTGACAGGTAAGCTAGCAGCTATCTACCTAACAACTGATGTCGCAGATTTGTACATATTTGGTTTACTCTGGCTTTTCTAAAGTAAAGCTTTCATTAAAATCACTTAGAGTAATAGTTAAGGTCAACGTGTTTTCAGGGTTTTGCTTATTTGTTGCAGTAATTGCCGCTTGAGAGATATATTTATCTCCTTTATTAACCCATAATGTATATTCAAAGTTTTCCCAATAGATTTCTAAAAATTGATTATTTACTTGGGGCTTGCACTTAAGAATGTACTTTTTTTCATTCTCCACTTTTTCTATTCCCTCATAGCTGACCTCAGTGAGCCTATTAAAATCAAAGTTTACCATTGGGTTGATTTCAGTCATCATTAATTCCATATCGGTTACAGTAGTAGGAAACATCATCCATTTGCCCGATACAGGGTCCTTTTGATATGTACTGTCCACAAATTGATACATTTCTACCGCAGTTTCGTACATTTCTCCTTTAATATAAAACTCTTCATTATTCGCTTTAATACCTGAGATGTCCGTTAACTGGCGTTCCTCGCCGTTTGTTGTAATTTTCAAAGCAACCTTATAGGAGTAGCTATCGGCTGCCAAGGTTTTATCTAGCGTCTCTGCCAACAGCTCTTCAGGGATAATCTTTACAGTTTCTTGATAAATCTTGAATCCACCATAGCTTCCAGCTATCACTACCAACAATACTACCCCAGCAAGAACCAGTTTAAAATTAAATTTTTCTTTTAAGCTCGTTATTAAATTGTTTACCATGAGCCCCACCGCCTTAACCAATATTTTCTATAACAATTTTACTGGCGAAGGGGTCAAGTTATTACATAATATTTTTATCCAATTGTTCCCAATTTTAAAAATTAGGATTGGTAAGCATTACTTCATTTGCTCTAGATAACTGCTAAACCCTATCTCTTCTAGTTTAGCTGCTTTATTTGTTACTAATTGTCTAAGCTCTTCCTTATAGGATTTCAGTTTGTCCTGCAATTTTTCATCAGTTAATCCCAGAATTTGCATGGCCAGCAGGCCAGCGTTTTGTCCGCCGTTAATGGCCACGGTAGCCACCGGTACACCAGGTGGCATCTGCACAATAGAATACAAGGAGTCTACTCCGCTTAATGCAGCAGACTTAACCGGCACACCAATTACAGGAAGCTCCGTTAAAGCGGCAACCATCCCAGGCAAATGGGCTGCACCTCCAGCACCGGCAATAATCACCTTAATCCCTCTACCAAGTGCTTTCTTGCTGTATTCATATAGCCGCTCAGGAGTACGATGAGCAGATACTATTGTAAGCTCATAGGTGATCTCAAAATCCTCTAGCACCTTGGCCGCTTGTCCCATAACAGGCAAGTCCGAATCACTACCCATCACGATTCCTATCAGGGGTTTATGCTTTTTCTCGGTCATTTCTTTCCGACCTCCGTTCTTGCTACAACCTGCAGCATCCCAGCTATTTCATTTCCTATTGCAATAGCTTCCTCAACAGTTGCACCTGTTATAGTGGCATGGCCCATTTTGCGTTTTGGTGCCGTTTCCTCTTTACCATAAAAGTGCAGATGAACACCTGGAATAGCCAAAGCCCTATCGCATCCCAGCAAAACCGCAGGACCAGACTGCTTTAAAGCCCCAAGTAAATTTACCATTACCGCTGGCTGAATCAATTGAGTAGAGCCTAGAGGCAAACCGGCAATAGCTCTAATATGCTGTTCAAATTGAGAGGTAACACATGCCTCGATAGTGTAATGCCCCGAGTTATGTGGTCTAGGGGCTATTTCATTAATAAGGATGTCCCCCGCTGCAGTAACAAAAAGCTCTATACAAAATACCCCCACCCCTGCAAACAGTTCCATGGCAGCCCCTGCTATCTCTCTAGCCTTAATGCTAACATCCTCTGACACTCTAGCGGGAGTAATATTGCTTATTAAAATGTTATCTTCATGAATATTTTCACTTAAGGGATAGGTAACCACATTTCCCTGTTGATCCCTGGCAACCAATATTGATACTTCACAAGAAAAAGATACATATGCCTCTACCATTAAGGGACTACCGGTTAAGGCTTCTAAGGCTGCTTCAATGTCACTATAGTCTCTAATTAAGTAATTGCCCTTGCCGTCATAACCACCGGTGCAGGCCTTTAATAAGAGAGGGAAGCCAAAGAGCTCCGCTGCCCTTTCTATATCATCTTTGCTATGGATGGCCATAAAGCTAGCCACCGGCAAACCAGCTTTTTGCAATTTCTGTTTTTGGGTGAATTTATTTTGGATTAGTTGAAGCGTTGTCGGTGCGGGATAAATGGGATACCCAGCTAAAGCTAAGGATACCAAGCTTTTGCTGTCTATATGCTCAAATTCATAAGTAACTACATTACAGCTGGTTACCAATTTTTTAATGTTATCTTTGTCGTCATAGGAAGCAATTATCTGTTTATCTGCCACTTGAGCAGCTGGACAATTTTTAGTTGGATCTAGTATAACCACACGAAAACCCATCTTTTTGGCTGCTACGGTCATCATTTTTCCCAGCTGTCCACCACCAATAATACCAATGGAAAAAGGCGGTTCAATACAGATTTTATTTAACATTAGTTTGTCACCTCTAGCAACTTTAGATGTACTATGGGTGCATTATAACAACGGGACAGCATAAAGTCAATAAAAAATACGAACATTTTTATCAAAAATTATATTAATGTTCACTTATTTGCATTTGATAAATATAGAAGCAATGGCATTATTTAAATAGTATTTAATTATCTATTAGATGCACAATAGTAATGCAACACCAAATATATTAATTTTAAAAAGGAGGTAAGACAACATGGCTAACAACAACAATAACAGACTGGTTGTACCACAAGCACGACAAGCTCTTGAGCAGTTAAAGTTTGAGACAGCTTCAGAGTTAGGTATCAGCAACTACCAGCAAGCTTACAAGGGAGATTTACCTTCTAGAGTTAATGGTAGCGTAGGCGGTGGCATGGTTAAGAAGATGATCCAAGCTTACGAGCAATCAGTTGCGGGTCCTACTAAGTAGTTTAAACATTTTTAAGCTTTAAAATGCAAAACCAGCCGGGTATTTCACCCAAGCTGGTTTTGTTTTTGCATGATAGGCAATACTAAAGAAAAATATGGTATACTTTACTTAACGTTTCTCGTAGGTACACAAAATAAAAATGGAGGCTGATTATATGAACTGTCCAGTATGTGATGGCATTAAAATGAGAGAAGTAGAAAAAGAAGGTGTCTTAATAGACATTTGCCCACAGTGTAAGGGGGTGTGGCTAGACAGAGGGGAATTAGATAAATTAATGAGTGATGTACGTGAAATAAGCCCTGATTTTAATCAATGGCATCAAGAACGATATAAGGACCGTAGCCAAGATTACTATTCTAGTTCTTACAATGATCATCATTATAAAAAGAAAAGGAAAAAGAACTTGCTCGAAAAAATAGGGGATATTTTTGATTAAGCTTGTCACACCTTTCTGTTAAATGGGTAGTTTGGTCACTTCCATTTTATCAAACGGAAAGGTGTTTTTGTATAAGCTATTTAACATCTGTTTTCGTAAGAAAGCTGAGTTAATCAACTTTTGTTTGAGACTGTTTTGGATGAGGTTTTCTAAAAAATCTAACAATCATATAGGAACCTACTAATGCAACTGCGATTACAATAGTCATTACATCTAGATATTCTTTAAAAAATTTGTCTGCTTGAGGGCCTAAATACACAATAACTGCTGCTTCTGCATAAAATCTCACCCCACGGCCGATAATTGAAGCTATAATAAATGTAATTAAATCAATCTTGAATAACCCGGCAGCCAATGTAAAGACTTTATAGGGTATAGGAGTTAACCCGGCTATTAGTATTGCCCAACCTCCATAATCTGCAAAGCGCCTTTCAACCTGTTGAATTCTTTTATCAGAAACAATCCTTTCAATTAATGGGCGTCCTAGTTTTTTCCCAAGGAAATACGCAAAAACTCCTCCAAATACTGAGGCCCCTGTAGTTACACTAGCATACCACCAAACCTGTGATGGATTAAGAATTCCTAAAGGAATCAAAACTAGATCTGGCGGTATTGGAAAGAATGAAGACTCCATAAAGGAAATTAAAAATAAACCCAAGATATCATAATGCAAAAATAAATTAATTGTTTTTTCAACCATTTTACTTCCCCCATATTCTACATTTTTACTTCTAGTTTTTAGATTTTTGATGGAAAGATAGCTTTTTAAAGGCTTGCAAAAACAATAAAACCTCTGCCCTAACATTAGGACAAAGGTCTTGCAAACAACTTATAAGTTGCCAACAAAGCCGAGGGCTTTAACCCTGTAATGACGACTTTGCTGTATAGCTACTCCCCTTTAGTATATGTTTTTTTCTATTATACAACCGTTATAATAAAGTAGTCAATATTCTACTTTTTTCCTATAATAAATCCTTGTTAAAAACTAAGGAAAATATAGCTGATCTTTTGGACTACTTAACTGAAGTATGTATTTATTCCTTTGAAAAAGTTTAATATAATCATATTATGAAAGTAACTTTTAAAGCCTGTTCCTAAAGGAGGAATTTCTCAATGAACCATTTTTTTATGAAAACATCAAGAGAAGTTTTAGATGAACTGAATGTTACAGATAAAGGGTTGACATCTGAAGATATAGATAAACGTCGTGAACAATACGGATATAATGAATTAGCTGAAGGGAAAAGAAAAACAGCAATTATAGTGTTTTTCGAACAGTTTAAGGACTTTTTAGTCATTATTTTAATTGCAGCAGCAGTCATCTCAGCTTTTTTAGGGAAGTTTGAGAGTACGATTGTCATCTTGGTAGTTATTATCCTGAATGCAGTTCTAGGAACGATTCAGCATCTTAAAGCGGAACAAAGTTTAAATAGTTTAAAAGCCCTTTCTTCGCCAACCGCAAAGGTTCTAAGAGACGGTCAAAAGGTTGAGATTCCTTCTAGGGAACTGTTGGTCGGCGATATCCTTTTTCTTGATGCTGGTGATTTTGTAAGCGCAGATGGGAGAATAATAGAGAATCACAGTCTACAAGTAAATGAAAGCTCGCTAACAGGTGAGTCACTAAGTGTAGAGAAGGATGTTGCCCCAATAGCTGAGAAGGATGTCGCTATTGGTGATAAAAAGAATATGGTTTTTTCCGGTAGCTTTGTTACATATGGACGTGGTATTGTAGTTGTAACCAACACTGGTATGAATACGGAGATTGGAAAGATTGCGAATTTACTTGGGTCAGCCAAGGAGAAAAAGACACCACTTCAGGTAAGTCTGGATCAATTTGGAAAGAAACTTGCAGGTATTATCATTGCAATTGCAATCCTTATTTTCGTTTTAGATATCATAAGAGGAAACGAGATCACTGATTCGTTCATGTTTGCAGTTGCACTTGCAGTTGCCGCCATTCCAGAGGCCTTAAGCTCCATTGTTACAATTGTATTAGCTTTTGGAACCCAGAAGATGGCGAAGGAAAATGCCATTATTCGAAAGCTACATGCTGTAGAAAGTTTAGGAAGTATATCTGTGATTTGTTCTGATAAAACAGGTACGTTAACTCAAAACAAGATGACAGTTCAAAAAGTGTATGTGAATCAACAGGTAATTGAGCATGACAAATTACATTTGGAGAATCCCATTGAAAAAAAAATCCTTTTAATGTCTTTACTATGTAATGATTCAGTGACAATCGAAAAAAAGGAGATTGGGGATCCAACAGAAATAGCACTGGTGGATCTAGGTGAAAAATACCGATTAGATGAACTTATTATCAGGGAAGAGTACCCGAGGGTTAGGGAATTGCCTTTTGACTCTGATCGAAAAATGATGAGTACAGTCAACCATTATGAAGGTCAGAATCTGATGGTAACAAAAGGAGCATTGGACGTCCTTTTATTACGACTAGCAAGGATTGAAACTTCTGATGGAATTATAGATTTTACAGAAAAACATAGACAAGATATAGAAAAGGTAAATAGGGATTTTTCCATGAGTGGTCTTCGGGTTCTTGGGTTTGCCTATAAAGAAGTGAACGAAGGCAAAATCATTGATTTTGAAGATGAGAATGATTTAACGTTTTTAGGTTTAATCTCAATGATGGATCCCCCAAGAGCGGAATCAGCAGGAGCTGTTGCTGCTTGTATTGAGGCAGGTATTAAGCCGGTTATGATTACCGGAGATCATAAGATTACAGCATCTGCAATTGCAAAGCAAATTGGTATTCTAAAAGAAGATTCAGAAGCAGTAGAGGGCTTAGAAATTGAAAAAT
>JAWSUQ010000004.1:0-20095 GCA_033549265.1 Bacillota bacterium | reverse complement strand
AGTCCCTACATGCTCAGATTAATCCTCATTTTCTCTTTAACACCTTAAATACTATTATTGCTTTTAGTAGGACAAATCCTACTAAAACTAGAAAGCTGTTAATCCATTTAGCGGATTTTTTCCGGCACTCGCTAAAGAAGCATCAACCGTTAATTTCTTTACAAGAGGAGCTGGAATATGTAAATACTTATTTAATCCTAGAGAAAGCCAGGTTTGGCGAAAAGCTAAAGGTTGTCCAACAGATTAGTCCAGAGGTACAGCACTGCAAGCTGCCAGTATTGTGTATTCAACCCTTGGTGGAAAATGCCGTAAAGCATGGTCTAAGCCCTAAAATAGATGGGGGTACCGTGAAGATTGTTGCTAAGCAGGAAAAACAGCATTTGCTGGTTTTGGTGATTGATGATGGCTTAGGTATTCCAGCGTATCAGCTAAACCAAATTCTAACCCCGGGATATGGCTCCGGCAATGGAGTGGGGCTCAGCAATGTAGATGAAAGGCTAAAAGGGATCTACGGCAAAGAGTATGGTATTCGGGTTTCCAGTGTGGAGCAAAAAGGGACAACAGTGCTGATAAAAATACCATTATCGGAGGCTGCTGTTGACGATATAAATAAGGAGGTGGCTAGTCATGAGGCTTAAGACGTTAATTGTAGATGATGAATACCCTGCTCGGCAGGAATTGCGATATATTTTGAGCGAGTTTGATGAGCTTGAGGTAGTAGGGGAAGCAGCCAATGGAGTAGAGGCTAAGATGCTCGTGGAGGCCATGGACTATTCTGTCCTGTTTGTGGATATCCAAATGCCTGGAATGACGGGCTTGGAGCTAGGTGAAGTAATTAGGGGCTTAGAGCATCCTCCGGCCATCATATTTGTTACCGCCTATGATGATTATGCCGTTAAGGCCTTTGAAGTTGATGCGGTTGACTATCTATTAAAGCCCTTTTCAGAGGAAAGGGTTAGGATGACGATCGATAAAATTACTAAATACTTTAAGCGACTAGATAAACTACAGCTGCAAGCAAGCAGCCCTAGCAAGGCTAGAGAAAAAGTGGAGTCGGTGAAGGAAAAAGAAGTTCCCCGCCGTAATGAAGCTAACAATCAATTAAATATTAGGCTGATTCCTGCAGAAAAGCAAGGCAAGACTATCTTAATAGATGAAAATGACATTGCCTATGTCTTTACAGAAAAAGATAATGTCTATGTAAAGACTAGAGGAGAGAAGATGCTGATTAAGTTCTCACTAAAGGAGCTGGAAAATAGATTATGCCCCAATAGCTTTTTTAGGACCCATCGCTGCTATATTGTGAATTTAAAGAAGGTAGGGGAAATTGTACCCTTCTTTAATGGTACCTATAACTTGATAGTAGCGGATGATGAGCAAAGCGTAGTTCCGGTCAGTAGGACCCAGGCTAAGAAACTTAAGAAAATTTTAGGAATGTGATGTTTCTGGGAGGATTTTACTGGTTTTAAAAAGAATATAGTTAGCTAAACCAATGAATATTTAGAAAAGGTGGGATTGATTTGGCCGAATTACAATTGGTAGTTTTTCAGATAAAGCCTGGCGGAGAAGAGTCGTTGCAGGAGTTTGGGGTACCCATTACTCAGGTGCAGGAAATTATTCGATTAACAACTCCGACAAAGATTCCTAATGCTCCAAATTTTATGGAAGGGATTATAAATCTGAGGGGTAAGGTTGTCCCTGTAATCGATCTAAAGAAAAGATTTAATGTTCCAGTTGCCAAGTATAATGAAGATACTCGCATTATTGTAGTAGAAATTTCTGGTCAAACAGTAGGAATTGTAGTTGATGCAGTTTCTGAGGTATTGCGACTGGCGGAGGAGGCAATTGAGCCACCACCAAGCTTTATTGCTGGGATTGCAGCAGATTATTTAACTGGTGTAGGAAAAATTTCTGAAAGACTGCTCATTCTGCTAGACTTAGATAAGATTTTTACCATTGGTGAGAAAAAGGAATTACTGCAAGTAGGGCAAGCAGGTTAAAGACCCAGATTGTGGCAATCATGTCAAGTGTATGAGAAACCCTGTTAGTTTATTTAGCAGGGTTTTCTTTAGTAATAAAGAAGTATTAGGAAATACTAAATTATGAAGGAAATACTTTCATATGAGAGGTGACGAAGCAAATGATAATTGGTATTGGAACTGATATTGTAGAAATTAATCGAGTGATGCGGGCTTGTTTAAGATGGCCAAAGTTTCCTGCAAGAATTTTTACCAAGGACGAGTGGGAATATTGTAACGAAGGGCATAACCATGCCTCCTTAGCGGCGAGATTTGCTGCAAAGGAAGCAGTAGCAAAAGCCCTAGGTACAGGGATGAGAGGCATGGACTGGACTGAAATAGAAATATTAAACGATCTAGCAGGAGCACCCTTTGCTACTCTTAGTGGCAAAGCCCATAATATTGCTAAGGAGAAAGGTATTAGCCAAATAATGATTACTTTGTCCCATAGTAAGGATTATGCAGTAGCCTATGCAGTAGCATTAGGAGGTTAATTTAAAAATGTATGTGGTTACCGGAGAAGAGATGGCACGAATTGATCGGGGGGCAATAGAGCGTTATGGAATCCCTTCTCTAATTTTGATGGAGAATGCTGGAGGGAAGGTAAGCGAAGTAATTGTTTCCATAGCAGAAGAGGAAAATATTAAAAAAATTGTGATTGTAGCAGGCAAAGGAAATAATGGCGGAGATGGGCTAGTTATAGCTCGGCATTTAGCAAATAAAGGTTTAGATGTAAAGCTGTTTTTATTGGGAAATGCGGAACAGCTTAAGGGAGACCCCTTAATAAATTTAGAAATTCTAAAAAAGCTAAAAGTACCAATAATTCCTATCAATAATGACCGTGATTTAAATAAGCTGCGGATTGCCCTGGTTTATGCTGACTTAATTGTAGACGCGATTTATGGCACTGGCTTTAAAGGAGCTGCCTTAGGCTTAAGCCAACAGGTGATAGAGCTATTAAATCGTTCCGCGGTTAAAATTTTAGCGGTGGATATCCCATCAGGCATAGAGGCATCAACCGGCAAGGTCCATGGCGCCTGTATAAAAGCCTGGAAAACTATTACCTTTGCCTTCCCTAAAATAGGATTATTTTTAAATCAAGCTGAAGATTATGTTGGGGAGATCACAGTAGTAGATATTTCAATCCCCAATTGGCTCCCCAAGGAGGAAAATATAAAACGGTGGGCTATTACTGAGGAATATATTAAGAGGATAATGCCTAAAAGGCAGTTAGAAAGTCACAAAGGCAGCTATGGCCATGTGTTGATAATTAGTGGTGCCCCAGGTATGACTGGCGCTGCTTTTCTGGCCAGTGAGGGCGCTTTGACTAGCGGTGCTGGCTTAGTAACACTAGGAATACCATCCTCCTTAAATAATATCATGGAGCAAAAGCTGACAGAAGTAATGACCAAGCCAATGCCTGAAACGGCTGCAGGCACCCTAAGCTTAGCAGCATTAGATACAATTGCTGCCTTAAGCGAGAAGATGTCTGTAATGGTGATTGGTCCAGGGCTATCTCAGGAACCAGAAACCCAGCAGCTAGTTTGTCAGCTGGTAGAAAGAGCTACCATTCCTTTAATTATTGACGCCGACGGATTAAATGCACTGGCAGCTAACTTAGATGTTTTTACAAGAATTAATGTTCCGTGCTTGATCACTCCCCATCCTGGGGAGCTTAGCCGGCTGCTGGGGAAGCCTGTTGAACAGATTCAGGGAAATCGGCTGGAAGCTGCCTTGGAGGCGGCGGTCAAGCTAGGAGTAACAGTGACCTTAAAGGGGAACAAAACTATTATTGCAACTCCCGATGGTGAGGCATGGCTTAATCTAACAGGCAATCCGGGATTAGCTACAGGCGGCACAGGAGATGTATTAACGGGAATAATTGGTGGATTAGTAGCTCAAGGGCTAAAAGTTAAGAAGGCGGGAATATTAGGAGTATACCTCCATGGACAAACTGGTGACGAGATTTCGGCAGATAAAGGCATGATGGGGCTAAAGGCTTCGGACCTGCTAGAATATCTGCCAAGAGTATTAAAGAGGCTGGAGGAAAGCTAGATGGTACGACCTGTTTGGGCAGAGATAGATTTAAGTGCTATTGCCGACAATATGCAGGCAATTAAAAGCTGGGTGACGCCTAAGACTGAAATTATGGCAGTAGTAAAGGCCAATGCTTACGGACATGGAGCAGTGGAGGTGGCTAGAACCTGTATGGCCAATGGGGCCAGTAGGCTTGCGGTAGCCATTGTAGCTGAAGGGATAGAGCTAAGAAATAATGGCTTTAGTGCCCCAATACTAGTTATGGGATATACTCCTCCAGAGCAGTGTCAGCTGCTATTAGATTATAATTTAACCCAAACAGTATTTTCCTTAGAGCAAGCTAAGATTATTTCAAAGCTAGCTGCAGCAGCAAAAAAAACTATTCAAATCCACTTGAAAGTCGATACTGGGATGGGAAGGCTTGGTTTTCTTGAGCATCAGCTAGAAGAGCTAGTATCTGCCACCAAGCTACCAGGCCTCCAGGTTGAGGGGGTATTTACCCACTTTGCCACTGCGGACGAAGCGGATAAAAGCTATACTTTGGCACAGCTAAACTTATTCAATAGGCAGTTGACGGAGCTTGATAAAATTGGGTTAAAACCCCCAATAGTCCACGCCGCCAATAGCGCCGGTATTATTCAATATCCTGATAGTCATTTTAATTTAGTTCGTCCAGGGCTGATGCTTTACGGTATGTATCCCTCCAATCAGGTAGATCAAAATAATGTGTCCATTAGGCCTGCTATGTCATTTAAGGCTAAGGTCGCTCATGTGAAAAAGGTGGCTAAAGACACCAGCATCAGCTATGGCTGTACTTATCAGGCTCCAAAGAATAGTGTGATAGCTACCTTGCCCTTAGGCTATGCTGACGGTTACTCCAGATTACTTTCCAATAAAGGGAAGGTATTAATCAACGGCCACTTAGCCCGTGTAGTAGGTAGAGTCTGTATGGATCAGATTATTGTAGATGTCACTCAGATACCGGATGTTAAGGTGGGAGCAGAAGTAGTGCTATTTGGTTATTCCAGTGAAGGACACTGGCTGCCAATCGAAGAAATAGCTGCGCTAGCGGGGACAATCAATTATGAGCTGGTATGCAAGGTAAGCTATCGGGTGCCGCGAATATATATATAAGTGATAAGTGGCAGTATTTACATGCAGGGATTTAGCTACTTTTGTGCAATCTATCTAGTTGGAAGGTTGCAATATAACATGATGTTATATATAATGAATATATATAAAATTGGATATACTATTGGTAAAATCCCTGGGAGGTGCTTTTGTGCCTAGTACTAAAAGAATTATGATCAGTTTACCCTCACACCTGCTGGCAGAGGTAGATGATCTGATTAGTCTAGAAAACAAAAATAGAAGTGAATTCATTCGAGATGCCATGAAGCTATATATGACTGAAAAGAGACGGCGGGATTTGCGAGAGCAAATGAAAACCGGATATCAGGCTATGGCTCAGATTAATCTGACTTTGGCACGAGAAGGATTTATTTTAGAGACAGAGGCCAGTAAATATTTTGGTGAGCCATTGGCGGAGTGTCAGTAATGCTAGTTAAGCGTGGGGAAATCTTTTACGCCCAATTAAATCCGGTGCTAGGCTCAGAGCAGGGAGGATTAAGACCGGTTCTTATTCTGCAAAATGATGTAGGCAATCAATACAGTCCCACAACTATTGTTGCTGCTATTACCTCTCAGATAAGCAAAGCTAAGCTACCCACCCATGTGGAAATAACAGCCAAAGCTTCTGGACTGGAAAAGGATTCGGTTATTTTATTAGAGCAAATTCGCACTATTGATAAGTTACGGTTAACCGACAAGGTAACCTCTTTAGACGAGAAGACTATGGAAAAAGTAGCTAAAGCTTTAGAGATAAGCTTAGGCTTAATAGAAGTTTAAGAACAGGTGGAATAGCACCTGTTTTTTTGGGGCTATTATTACAGCCAAATTTTACTAGTGGGGGTGCATCAACATATTTGCTAAGACAATAGCTAAGGAATTAAACATATCAGAAAAACAAGCAGCCAGCACGATCAATCTGTTAGATGAGGGCAATACTATCCCCTTTATCGCCCGCTATCGCAAGGAAGCTACTGGTGAGCTTGATGAGGTGGTCCTCAGAAAGCTGGAGGAGCGGCTTCATTATCTCAGAAACCTGGAAAGCCGTAAGGAAGAGGTTATTCGTATTATTGGAGAACAGGGGAAACTAACTCCGGAACTGGAGGAGGCTATTAATAAGTCCACTAAGCTTCAGGAGGTTGAGGATTTATATCGACCCTATAAGCAAAAACGCCGTACTCGGGCTACCGTAGCTAAAGAGAAGGGCTTGGAACCATTAGCAGTCCTAATAATGGAAGAGAAGATAGAGCAGGGTACTTGGCAGGATTATGCTGCCCAATACATAAACGAAGAATTAGAAGTATTAACAGGTGACGACGCCATTGCCTTAGCTAGAGATATTGTGGCGGAAGCAGTTTCGGACGATGCTAAGGTTCGCAGTGTAGTTAGGGACTTAGTTTGGAAAAGAGGTATTATTTCCAGCAGCAAAGCTAGTGATGAAAAAGGCACCTATGAAATGTACCACAATTATCAGGAACCTGTGGCTAAGATACCGCCCCATCGCATTTTAGCTTTAAATAGAGGAGAGAAAGAAGAGGCCCTTCAGGTAAAGATAAGTATTGAAAGTCAAGAATTAATTGGCGCTATTGAGCCATTACTAATAAAAAATAGCCGCAGCATCTTCCTGAACCAATACCAGGAGGCAGTGGCAGACAGCTTAAAGCGATTGATTCTTCCTTCTATGGAGCGGGAAATCCGTACTGAGCTCACTAGCAAAGGAGAAGAGCAAGCGATAGCTATTTTTAGCAAAAATTTACGGCAGCTTTTGCTGCAGCCGCCTGTCAAAGGGAGAGTAGTATTAGGACTAGATCCAGCCTATCGGACTGGCTGTAAAATAGCGGTAGTTGATGAGACTAGTAAGCTCTTAGAAAAGGGTGCCATCTTTCCCCATCAGCCTCAGAACAAGCGGGAAGAGAGCAAAAAAACACTTTGTGCTTTAATTGAGAAATTTCATGTTAATATTGTAGCAATAGGCAACGGCACTGCTTCTAGAGAAACCGAGGCCCTCGTAGCTGAATTGATTAATGAGCAAGACCTACAGCTCCAATATATAATTGTCAGTGAAGCAGGAGCTTCAGTTTATTCAGCCTCACCGCTGGCTAGAGATGAATTTCCCGAGTTTGATGTGTCCATGCGCAGTGCGATTTCTATTGCCAGAAGGCTACAGGATCCTTTGGCGGAATTGGTCAAAATTGAGCCAAAGGCAGTAGGGGTAGGTCAATATCAGCACGATGTGGCGCCAAAAAAATTAGATGAAACTTTAACCGGTGTAGTTGAAGATTGTGTAAATCAGGTAGGGGTAGACCTAAATACTGCTTCACCATCTCTATTGAGCTATGTGGCAGGAATGTCTATGGCAGTAGCCAAAAAGGTAGTAGCTTATCGGGAAGAAAAGGGTAAATTCACCCTAAGAAAAGAGCTTAAGCAGGTACCAAGATTTGGGGATAAAACCTTCGTACAAGCAGCGGGCTTTTTAAGAATTCCTGATGGTAGCAATCCTTTAGAAAACACCCCGGTCCATCCCGAATCCTATGAGCTGGCAGGAGCTATCCTGCAAAGGGTTGGCTGTACCATTAATGACCTAGAGGATAATTTGCCCAAGGTGAGAGAAAAAATTGCCAGCCTAGAACCAGCTAATGTGGCCCAAGAGTTAAAGGCTGGGGTGCCTACCGTTAAAGACATTATTGAGGCCCTTTTAAAGCCTGGCCGGGATCCGAGAGACGAGCTGCCGAAGCCAATGCTGCGGAGCGATATCACAACAATTGAAAACCTAGCAGAAGGAATGATCCTTTGGGGCACAGTTCGCAATGTAGTAGATTTTGGTGCTTTTGTTGATATTGGATTGAAGCAGGATGGGCTAGTGCACGTATCGCAGCTAGCTAATAAGTTTATAAAGCATCCAATGGAGGTTGTAAACGTAGGGGATATAGTGAAGGTTAAGATCATGTCTATAGATAAGGCTAGAGATAGAATTGGATTATCGATGAGGGAGGATGGATAAGGCTATGAATACTGAAGAAATATTACAGTTAGCTTGTGCTACAGCAGGTCTGAGGGAAGTGCCTGCCGACTCCGGCGTGTTAGTACCGGGGGACAATATTAAAAAAGTCTTAGTGGGAATAGATATGGAAGCTGCAGAAATATTGATAGCAAAGCAGTTGGGATTTGATGCAGTGATCACCCACCATCCTAAGGGGGGTGCCCCAATGCTTAACTTATATCAAGTGATGGATAATCAAATAGAGCGAATGGTGGAGGCTGGCGTCCCTATTAATAAAGCGCAAAAGGCATTAGCAGATAGAAAGGATGAAGTGGATCGGGCTAGTCATGTAGGCAATTATGACCGGGCCCTGTCAGCTGCTAAGCTGTTAGAGATGCCCTTTATCGCTATTCATTCTCCAGCTGATTTGCTGGCACAGAAAAAAGTACAGAATCACTTAGACCAACAGCTGGAAAACAACGGAACAGCGAAGCTAAAGGATGTCCTTCAGGCATTAGAGTTAATTCCTGAATATCAGCATACCTTGGCTAAGCCCAAAATTAGAGTTGGCAGCGAGGAAAGCTATGCTGGCAAAGTTTTTGTCACAATGGCTGGAGGAACTGGCGGCGGTGACAAGGTAGTTAAAGCCTACTTTGAGGCAGGGGTAGGCACCCTGGTAGTAATGCATATGCCAGACCAAGCTATAAAGGAAGTTAGGAAACAGAATATAGGTAATGTAGTGGTGGCGGGCCATATGGCTAGCGATTCAGTAGGTATAAATGCTATTATCAAAGCACTGGAAGCTAAAGGATTAAGTATAGGCAGAGCCAGTGGCGTGGTGGAAATAGACAAATAAATTCCTTTTTTAGCAGGAATTTGCCAAAATAAGTCGAAGATTAGCTTTGAAGTTACAAGTCATAGACATATTTACGCAATCAATTAGTAGCTTTAGTAAATTTTGCGGGCTAGGAGTGAGGGATCCTGGATAGACGAATCTTGATTGTTGACGACCAAATCGGCATTAGGTCCTTACTAAGTGTACTTTTTTATGATGAAGGTTTTGAAATTTTTACCGCTAGTAATGGGATTGAAGCTGTAGAGCAGGTGGACAAGCATGGGCTTGATTTAGTAGTAATGGATTTAAGGATGCCAGGTATGGGTGGCATGGAAGCTTTTAGCAGGATGAAGAAGTTAAATAGCAATATTAGAGTGGTATTAATGTCAGCCTTCGCGGAAGATGAAACAGCCATTTATGCTATTAAAAAGGGAGCAGCTGGTTTTTTCCATAAGCCCTTTGACCTGCAGGAGCTTAAGAGCTTTATAATTAATTTAGTAGGGGACACCAGTCGCCAGGCAAATTTAGCTTAATAGTAAGTCACTGGGGTAATAGATTATTTATGGATAGACTCAAGGAAACTTGAGTTTTTTTCTTTGGTAAACTTGCAAATGCATGAAATGATTTACACTAGCAGGAATATAATAAACTAATATGGAATTGAGTGTTAATAAACATACGAGGGGGAGTAGCAATGCAAAAGCGATTATACCGTTCATCCTATGACAAAATGATTGGTGGTATTTGTGGAGGGCTAGCAGAGTATTTCAATACAGATCCTACTCTTGTTAGGTTGATTGCAGCCTTCATTATTTTTATGTCAGGTATATTCCCAGGCATTATCTTTTACCTGATAGCATGGGCAATTATTCCCCAGAATTGAAACAGGGGAGATTTTTGCCTAATTTGGTTATAATAGAACAGAGGTGAACAACGTGGAGCTTTCTTATAAGACAGACAATGAGATAGCCACCTTTGAATTAGGCCAGAAGCTGGGACAAGCTTTGGTTGCCGGTGACTTTGTGGCATTAAGCGGTGATTTAGGGGCTGGTAAAACTGCCTTCGCTAAGGGAATAGCTAAAGGTTTAGAAGTGGAAGAACCTGTTACTAGCCCCACCTTTACTATTGTCCAGCAATATGAAGGTAGGCTGTCCCTATTTCACTTTGACACATACCGGCTAGAAGAATGCTGGGACTTGGAAGATATAGGTTATGAAGACTATTTTTTTGGCGAAGGAGTTTGCCTGGTGGAGTGGCCGGAGAAGGTGTGGCCGCTTCTGCCCGGCGATTTTTTGCATGTAACTATAGAGAAATGCCTTGCCGAGTCACCGGACTGTCGCTTGCTGAGGTTAGTGGCTAAGGGTGACAGATACGTGAAGCTGTTGGAGGAGTTGAACTAAATTGAAGCTTTTGGGGCTTGATACATCTACTAAAGTGGCTACAGCAGCAGTGATAGATGGGAACAGACTAGTAGGTGAGACCTATTTACATACGGGCAATGATCATTCTCAGCATTTGATGCCCTTAATTGAAGGATTGCTGAGACAATGTCAGGTTCAGCCCAAGGAATTGACTGCAATAGCGGTGGCATTGGGGCCTGGTTCCTTTACTGGGTTGAGAATCGGCTTAGCAACAGGCAAGGCCTTTGCCAGTGCACTTAAAATACCTTTAGTTGGCATACCTACTTTAGATGGACTAGCTTATAATCTGGCCCATGCTGAAGGGATAGTATGTCCTATTTTAGATGCCCGGAAAAAGCAAGTTTATACTAGTATCTATAGTTGGAACAGTTCTCTTAATAAAATGGAGCGTCATAGCGACTACTTAGTGATAGATCCAGAAGAACTAGTTAGCATGATGGGGCAGTTCACAGGTGAAGATGACAATACTATTCACTTTCTAGGTGACGGTGTACCTGTTTATCAGAATCAGCTTGCTAACTTATTGACGGGGAAAGAAGTAAAATTTGCCCATCTGCCAAATAGCCTAGCTAGGGCAGCGCAAATAGCCTGGCTAGGCATTGCTAGACTCCGGGAAGGAATTAGTGATAAGGAGCTAAAGAATTATCATTTTCTTACTCCCCTTTATCTTAGAGCTTCAGAGGCTGAAGTGAATTTGCAGTTAAGACAAAAGGCAAACATTAGCGGTAGTTGAGGTGCAGTATGGAATTAAAGCTCAGATTAGCTAAAATGGCAGAAAACCATCTTGATCAGGTATTGGCAATAGAAGGGGTGTCCTTTCCTACACCTTGGACTAGGAAAGCTTTTTTAAGCGAGCTGTATGAAAATAGCTTTGCATGTTATATAGTTTGTCTAGATGAAACAGCAAATGATAAGGTTATTGGCTACGCAGGAATGTGGATTATCTTAGATGAGATCCATATTACTAATATAGCTGTCAGAAATGAATATAAGGGCAATAGAATAGGTGAGTTTTTACTTAACCATCTTTTTAGCCTAGGACGGATTAAAGGAGCCCTGCGTGCAACCTTGGAGGTAAGGCCCAGCAACATTTCTGCTCAAAATTTATATTTAAGGATCGGCTTTAAATCCTTCGGCAGAAGAAAAAGCTATTATCAGGATAATGGCGAGGATGCTATTGTCATGTGGAAGGAGCTTAGCTAGGGAAAGGAGGGTTTTACGTGAGCATTATTGGTAAAAAAGATGTCCAGCTGGTGTTAGCAATTGAAACCTCCTGCGACGAAACCTCGGTGGCCATTATTAAAGACGGAAATCAAGTATTAGTGAATTTGATTTCCTCCCAAATAAGCACCCATCAACAATTTGGTGGAGTTGTACCTGAGGTTGCGTCTCGCAAGCATATCGAAAGCATATCCTTGCTGGTGGAGGAGGCCTTAAAGGAGGCGGGGATCCAACCAGAAGAGCTATCGGCGGTAGCAGTTACTAATGGTCCTGGTTTAGTAGGAGCGTTGTTGGTTGGTGTGAGCTTTGCTAAGGCCTATGCCTTTGCGCTTGGCAAGCCTCTTTTGGGAGTTAATCATATTTTAGGGCATATTTATGCAAATTTTCTAGAACATCCAAATATTGAGCTGCCAGTAGTTTGTTTGGTGGTGTCAGGTGGACATACCCATCTTTTATATATTAAGGAGCACGGAGAATATCAAGTCATCGGCAGAACTAGAGATGATGCTGCCGGGGAGGCCTTTGACAAAATTGCCCGGGCTATGGGTTTAGGGTATCCTGGAGGCCCGATGATTGACAAAATCTCAAAGGCAGGAGATATCAAGGCCTTTGACTTTCCTAGAGCATGGCTTGAACCAAGCAGCCTCGACTTTAGCTTTAGCGGGGTCAAGTCAGCGGTGCTAAACCTGCTTAATAGCGCCAGTATGAAGGGCCAAACCCTTAAGGAAGAAGATATTGCTGCCAGCTTTCAAGAGGCAATAATTGATGTCCTTGTGACAAAGGCTTTTGCCGCTGTTGATGAAACAGGAGTAAAAAGCCTACTATTGGCTGGGGGAGTAGCAGCTAACTCTAGACTGCGACAGCAGTTAGGTAGCATAGGAGAACAACGGGGGATTAAGGTCTATTACCCAGCCCCGGTACTGTGTACTGATAACGCAGCTATGATAGGGGCTGCAGCTTATTATCAGCTCATAAAAGGAGCTCAATCAGGCTTGGATTTAAATGCAGTTCCCAACTTGAAGTTAGAATGAAACGGGTGTTTTGTGGATAGAGGAACCTGTGGATAATGGGGATAACTCTGTGGATTACTGATGATAGCTGGGCTAAAATGCTGTGGAAAAAAATAAACACCTACACCCCATTCTCCTTGTGGATAATGGGGATAACTTTGTGGATTATCGGTTTTTTGGGCCCTAAAGGGTGTGGATATAAATATTAATTAAATTAAATTAAACGAATATTGGTTCGTCGGACCAAAGTCCTATAAAGGAGTATATGCTTAGCCTGCTACGTTTATGTCAAGTAGTTATTTATATTTTCCCTTAGAATACTTTATAAATTAATCATTGGGAGTGCTATAATGGAGCTAGAGGCATTAATATTAAAATCTGCTCAACAATATAATATCCTGCCTGTAACCTCTCGCTGTAATGTGCAGTGCATTTTTTGCAGCCATAAAAATAACCCCCGAGGGATCAAGGTAGTATCATGTGCTTACAGGCCATTAGAAAAGGTGCTAGAGGCTTTAGATTTTTTAGACCCAAACCAGAAAATAGTGATAGGGGAATCTACCACTCGAATAATCGAAGGAGAGCCTTTTAGTCACCCTGATATCTTGGAGATATTAAAGCAGGTCAGAGGAAGGTTTTCAACAACTCCTCTTTATATTACGACTAATGGTAATAACCTTACTGAAAAGGTTGTAGAGCAGCTGGCAGAGTTGATGCCAATTGAACTAACCATCTCTTTAAATAGCAGTAATATAGATATAAGAAGGATGATAATGGGAGCTGATGGCAGTGGGGGAATAGAGGCAATAGCGCTGTTGCAGAAATTCCAAATCCCTTATCACGGTAGCATTGTAGCAATGCCCTGGCGTACGGGCTGGTTAGACCTGGAGCAAACAGTAAAAACGTTGAATCATTATGGAGCCCAAACAGTAAGGATATTCCTTCCTGGGTATACTAATAAAACAGAGGCAAACCTAAGATTCAATTCAGAACTATGGCCAGCTTTAAATCGATGGATAGAGGGTATATCAGGGGAGATCACTACCACCCTGTTGTTGGAACCACCTCTAATTACGGATTTAGATGCTAGGATAAAAGGTGTTTTAGCAAATACAGCAGCCCAAAAGTCAGGCTTCCTTCCAGAGGATATTCTTCTGGAGGTAGGGGGTAATCCAGTGAATTCTAGGGTAGATGGATTTAGACTACTGGAAAAAGCCGGAACCTGTACCATAAAAGTAGCCCGTCAGGGACAGGAGTTTAGCTTAAAGCTCGACAAAAAGCCAGGTGAGCGTTCTGGGATTGTGGTAGATTTTGATGTAGACTTAGCCCATTTGCAGGAGGTAGAATATCTACTGAATAGCAGAAGGCTGTCAAAGGGGATTATCCTAACCTCAAAGCTAGCAGAGCCGCTGCTAAAGCTTGGCTATGCAAAGCTGGGGCTAGCAGAGAGGATTGCTATATATGGTGTCCCTTCTCTTTATTTTGGCGGTTCTATAAAGGCTGCAGGATTATTGGTAGTTGAAGACTTCATCCAGTTCCTAAAGGCTAACTCCAATATGTTAGGTGCAGGGGATTTGCTGATTTTGCCTGCAGTAGCTTTTGATTCAGCTGGTATGGACTTAGTGGGGCGATATTACTGGGAGTTAGAGGAGTATCTCCAGGGGAAAGATGTCATGATTTGTTGAAGGCTTCTTTAAAGCAATAACTAAAACATATTACAATTTTGTGAATTAATTATCAATTCCAAAATTTTTCTGTCGGAAAATTATTAATAGTTGCAGGAATACGATTATTTAGTGTCTAATATAACAAAGATGTGCGCGAGATGCGCTAGGAGGTGGCCATTATCAAGAAAGAGCTGCGCCAGCAAATTCTGAAACAGAGACAATCATTATCGGCACAAGAAGTTAGAGAAAAAAGTGAGGCTATTTATAACCAGTTGCTTAATCTGAAATATTTTCAACAGGCCAGCGCAATCATGGTTTATGTAGATTTTCGCAATGAGGTCCAGACCCAATCAATAATTAGGGAAATTTTAAGTCAGGGCAAGAGAGCTATCATACCAGTGTGTCAACAGGAGGGATGGAAGCTAATCCCTTCAGAGGTCTATAACTTTCCTGAAGACCTTGAACCAGGCACTTGGGGGATATTAGAGCCAAAGCCCGGTAGACTGAGACCAATAGAGCCAACTGAAATTGATTTAGTACTGATACCAGGAGTAGCTTTTGACCAGGAAGGAAATCGCTTAGGCTATGGGGCCGGCTATTATGATCGCTTTTTAGCTAAAGTTAGCAGTGAGACAGTATTTATAGCCCTAGCCTTTGACCTGCAGGTAGTGTCAAATACTTTTCCTAGTGAGCATGACATACCAGTTCACTTTATTCTAACTGAGACTGGATTAATTGATTGTCGGCAGTTATCATCAGAGAGGAGGTAATAAAATGACAAATTGTTGTGGCGGAAACCAAGCCATAAATGACGAGAAAGAGCAAAATTTGACACAATTATTAGATAAGTATAAGGAGCAAAAGGGTGCCCTTATCCCTGTGCTGCAAGCAGCTCAGGAGGTTTACGGCTATTTACCAAAGGAAGCATTAGAACGAATTGCCAAGGAGTTAAAGCTTCCACTAAGCAAGGTTTATGGGGTAGTTACGTTTTACTCCCAATTCCACCTAAAGCCAAGAGGCCGGCATGTGGTTCGAGTTTGTTTAGGTACTGCCTGTCATGTTCGGGGCGGAGCTAAAATTTTAGAAGCTTTAGAAAAAGAAATGGGAGTTAGCGATGGTGGTACCACAGAAGATTTAAGGTATACCTTAGAATCAGTTGCCTGCATTGGTGCCTGTGGATTAGCCCCGGTTATCATGGTAAATGACGATACTCACGGTCGCTTAGTTCCTGACCAAATACCTAAAATATTAGCCCAATACGAGTAAGGGAGGGAGATAGATGAAACGTATTTTAATTTGTGCAGGTACTGGCTGTGTAGCCTCTGGCTCACGTAAAGTTAGTGATGTGCTAGTTGATGAAATTAATACTAGGGGACTGGCTGAACAGGTGAAAGTAGTCATTACTGGCTGCCATGGCTTTTGTGAGCAAGGTCCTATTGTGATTAACGAAAGCGATGATACTTTTTACTGTCGGGTAACCCCAGAGGACATATCAGAAATTATCGATAAGACTATTGTTAATAATGAAACTATTGAGCGACTGTTATTCACTGATCCTAAGACAGGAGAAAAGGCTAAGACCTATCACGAGGTAGACTTCTATAAAAAACAACAGCGGCTAACCTTAAAAAACTGTGGTCATATCAACCCAGAGGATATCGATGAGTATTTAGCTAATGAGGGCTATCAGGCTTTGGAAAAGGCTCTGAAGCAGATGGATCAGGTGGCAACAATTGAAGAGGTGAAAAAATCTGGACTGCGGGGCCGGGGCGGTGGAGGCTTTCCAACCGGTCTTAAATGGGAGTTTACCTATAAAGCTCAAGGTGATAAGAAGTATGTAGTTTGTAATGCTGATGAAGGGGATCCAGGGGCCTTTATGGATCGAAGCATTCTAGAGGGGGACCCTCATGCTCTGATAGAAGGAATGCTAATTTGTGGTTATGCGGTAGGGGCTGATGAAGGGTATGTTTATGTGCGAGCTGAGTACCCATTGGCAATCAAACGATTAGAAATTGCTATCAAGCAAGCAGAAGAAAGAGGATATTTAGGAGAAAACATTTTAGACTCAGGCTTTAACTTTAAGTTAAAAATTAAAGCCGGAGCTGGAGCCTTTGTCTGTGGTGAAGAAACTGCATTGCTGACTTCTATTGAAGGAAATCGGGGCATGCCAAGAGTTCGACCACCATTTCCGGCGGTTAAAGGTCTATGGGAAAAGCCTACTAACATTAATAATGTGGAAACCTTTGCTAATATCCCCGTCATCTTTAGAAAAGGTGCTGAATGGTATGCTAGCATCGGTACAGAAAAGAGTAAGGGAACCAAGGTATTTGCTTTAACTGGAAAGATTAATAACACCGGCTTAGCTGAAGTACCTATGGGTATTTCCATGCGGGAAATTATTTTTGATATCGCTGGTGGTATTAAGGATGGTAAAAAGTTTAAAGCAGTACAGATTGGTGGACCATCAGGAGGATGTCTGCCAGACTCTATGCTAGATAGACCAGTAGATTATGACTCTCTAATTGAGGCTGGAGCTATGATGGGCTCTGGGGGTCTGGTGGTAATGGATGAATCTACCTGTATGGTGGATTTAGCTAGATTTTTCTTGAGCTTTACTCAGAAAGAATCCTGTGGTAAATGTACTCCTTGTCGTGAGGGCACTACAAGAATGCTAGAGATCTTAAATCGCATTACAGAAGGGGAAGGGCAAGAAGGAGATATTGAAATCCTAGAGCGATTAGCTAAAACTATTAAGAGCACCTCCTTATGTGGATTAGGTCAAACTGCACCAAATCCAGTATTGAGTACCCTAAGATACTTCCCTCATGAATACAAGGCCCATATCGTTGATAAGAAGTGCCCGGCTGGGGTATGTACTAACCTGTTGACCCACAGCATAGTTGAGGATAAATGTAAGGGCTGTACAGCCTGTGTTAAGGTATGCCCGGTGACGGCAATTTCTGGAGAAGTGAAGAAGCCCCATGTAATTGATGCAGAAGCCTGTATTAACTGTGGTAGCTGTGTAGCTAAGTGTAAATTTGATGCCATTATCAAGGGGTAAAGCAGCATATATTTTGAAGAAGGAGTGTGAGTGAAGTGAGTAATGTAACCCTTACTATAGATGGAATAGTGGTACAGGTTCCAGCTGGGACTACGGTACTGGAGGCTGCTCAACAGGCTGGTATCAAGATACCTACCTTATGCCACGCACCAGAGCTAACTAAACCAGGCAGCTGTAGAATCTGTGTGGTAGAAATCGAAGGAATACGCAATCTGCCAATTTCCTGTGCCACCACAGTAGGCGAAGGAATGGTAGTTAGAACCAACTCTGCAGACGTAGTTGAAGCTAGAAAGACGATTGTAGAGCTGTTGGTAGCTAACCATCCCTTAGATTGCATGACCTGTGAAAAAACTGGTGATTGTACCTTGCAGGATTTAGCTTATGAGTATGGAGTAAGTGAAGTAAGCTTCCCCGGTGAAAAGCATAGCTATGAGCTAGATAACTCAAATCCATTTGAGAGAGATATGAACAAATGTATTATCTGTGGTAAATGTGTGCGGGGCTGTGCGGAAATTCCCGGTAAAAATGTTTATGACTTTACTCATAGGGGCTTTCATACTAAGGTGACAACTGCCTTAGATATGCCCTTAGAGGAATCAGACTGTGTATTCTGTGGCACCTGTGTAGCTCTATGCCCAGTTGGGGCATTAACACCAAAAATGACAAAAGGCACTGGGCGACCATGGGAAGTAGAAAAAGTACTAACTACCTGTCCTTACTGCGGAACAGGCTGTAACTTTCAGCTAGTAGTGAAGGATGGCAAGGTTGTTGGCGTGGAATCTACTGATAAGGCCCTCGTTAATGGCAAGGCTTTATGTGTAAAAGGTAGATTTGGTTATAACTTTATACATCATCCCGATAGGCTAACAACTCCGTTAGTACGCAAGGATGGAGAATTAGTACCAGCATCCTGGGAGGAAGCCTACAGCTTAGTTGTATCAAAGCTGTCAAGCATTAAAGCTGACAATGGTGCTGATTCTATTGCAGGCCTAAGCTCCGCTAGATGTACTAATGAAGAAAACTATTTGATGAATAAATTTATGAGGGGAGTTATTGGCACTAATAACGTGGACCATTGTGCCCGCCTCTGACACGCTGTAACAGTCGCCGGTCTGGCGGCTACGTATGGTAGTGGTGCAATGACAAACCCGATTTCGGATATTGCTAAAAATGACTTTATGATAGTATTAGGTTCTAATACTACTGAAACCCATCCAGTTATTAGTTATCAAATGAAAAAAGCAGTTAGGGAAAATAAAGCTACTTTAGTAGTTGTTGATCCCCGAAAGACAGAAATAGCTGAGCTGGCTAAGGTGCATATGCAACTCAACGGTGGATCTGACTTGGCACTGCTAAATGCAATGGCTCACGTGATTATTGCAGAAGATTTATGGAACAAGGAATTTGTGGCAGAGAAGACAGAGAACTTTGATGAAGTAAAGGCAGCTGTGGAGAAATACAATCCAGAAATGGCAGCAGAAATTACAGGAGTACCTGCTGACATTATTCGAGAAGTAGCCCGGGGTTATGCTAAGGCTGACAACGCTGGTATCTACTATACTATGGGAATAACTCAGCATATAACAGGGACCCATAGTGTAATGGCCATTGCCAACTTAGCTATGCTTACTGGACATATTGGCAAGCAATATGGTGGTGTTAATCCATTAAGAGGCCAGAACAACGTTCAAGGGGCTTGCGATATGGGAGCGCTACCTAATGTGGTGACAGGATACCAGAAGGTAGAGGATCCTGCTGTCAGAGAAAAATATCAGGCTGCATGGGGAGTCGATTTGCCTCAAACCCCTGGCTTAACGGTAGGCGAGATGATGGAGGGAGCTATCGAGGGTAAAGTTAAGGCTATGTTCATCGTCGGCGAAAACCCTGTCATCAGTGATCCCGATGCTACCCACGTAGAGCATGCTCTAAAAGAGTTAGATTTCTTAGTAGTACAGGATATATTCCTAACTGAAACAGCACAACTGGCGGATGTGGTGTTGCCAGCCGGTAGCTTTGCTGAAAAAGATGGTACTTTCTCCAATACGGAGCGTCGAGTGCAGCGAGTGCGGAAGGCTGTAGAGCCGGTAGGTGAAGCTAAAGCTGACTGGGAGATTCTGCAGGAGTTAATTAAGCGCATGGGCTGTGAGGTTAACTATACTCATCCTAGTGACATTATGGAAGAAATTAGTCAGCTTACTCCTAGTTATGGCGGCATTAACTATGAGCGGATTGAACAAGGTGGACTACAATGGCCATGTCCAACAGCAGAGCATCCTGGGACACCGGTACTGCATACTAATGGCTTCACTAGAGGTAAGGGCAAGTTCTTTGGGGTGGAATACGTGCCTCCGGCAGAGCAGACCTGTGATGAATACCCATTTGTCTTAAATACTGGACGGCGCCTATTCCATTATCATACTGGCTCCATGACAAGAAGGGCAGAAGGGCTAAACGCCCATTTTAGTGAGGAGTATCTAGAGGTAAATCCTGAGGATGCAGCTAGGCTAAATGTAGTGGACGGACAAAAGGTGAAGGTTATTTCCCGCCGTGGTGAAATTGACATAGCTGTTAAGGTGACAGATATAACGCCTCCAGGAATGGTATTTACCTCCTTCCACTTTAGTGAGGCAGCTATTAATAAACTGACAAATACAGCTAAAGATCCAATTGCTAAAGAGCCTGAGCTAAAGGTTTGTGCGGTAAACATTCTGCCAGCG
>JAWSUQ010000003.1:0-25736 GCA_033549265.1 Bacillota bacterium | reverse complement strand
CTCTAACTCCATAATATCTATACCTGAGATGGACTCAGTCACCACTTCTTTGACAGGGGCAGCAACTTCCATTTCTTCTGTTTGCCCTTTTCTACTGTCTTTGGTTAGGTTGTTTAAGATATCATCTAGCTTAGCGGTTTTAGCCTTCGCAAATTCAGCCTTAGCTACCTCCACTAGGTTGCCTTGCGCCAACTGGGCTGCATATTTAATGGCATTAGCCACTACTGGTACTCCAGATGCCCTAGAAAGTATCAGGATGTTTCTGTGGTAACCTTCTCCAACCCCTGGACCGTATCCGAAACCCGATGCTTCATAGCTTCCGCCTGTGGTAAAAGAGGAAAATACTTTCATCATGATGTTGCCTGTTAAAGTATCGGTAACCATTACATCTACGGAACCAGCCAGCAGGTCATTTCCCCGCATAATAGCTCCACCATCAGAGCGAACAGAATCAGAAAAATTCACTTGATAACCATTGGAGGTTAATTCTTCTAGTGCCCTTTCTACTTGCCTTGCCCCATCAACATTTAAAATGCCTACTTTTGGTTCCGGGTTCCCTAAGGCTTTGGCAGTTATGATCCCATATAACGCATTTTTTACCATTGCTTCTGTCCTATGAGGAGATGCAGTGCCAGTAGTAGTTGCTAAAAGCATTTCCTTACCTAAGCCAGGAGTTATTACCCTGCCTACGGTGGCAACACCAATAGGAAAATTATAATGCATAGTAACACATGCTTGAATATAACCTGTATCCAATAGCTGCTCCATTTTTTGATGGGCTTCTTCTTCTGATTGCGCTTCTACTGTTTCTAGCATAGAGTTATTTGAGGGTCCAATCAATACTACTTGGAAGCTCTGCCCTGATTTTTGCGCTTCCTCAGCCCCTGTTAGCAGGGTTTCTATACCATGTTCACTGCCTAATGTAGTAAGTCCAATTTTAACTTTTTGTCCAAATTGGCCAGATTGGATTGCATCTGCTATATCTACAAAAGCTTTGCCAATTAGCTGCTTTACATCACTATTTTTGGTCATGGTCATCACCCCTATTCCTTTAGAAGATGTGACGCAAAATCTCGCATAGTCTCTGCAATCATATTTTTTATTTCTGTTTCTGATACTCCTCCTGTTGATGACTCTGACTTACCCGTATTTCTTTCTATTACTATAGACACTCCATCAAAGAGATTTGTCATCCTTCCCAAAAACAGACTTCCCTTTCCTACCACCATTATTCTATTTAGATTGCCCGAAGTCAAGTCGTCTTTGGCAAAGCCCATATATGGCACACCGGATGGAATATGTCCTTGAGTAGGCGCCCATCCAGGCATTCCGTGTTTTTCTACAAAGCTTGGCAGTTCTTGCCGCTCTAATTCATTACGCTTTACAGCTAGAGCACCTATCATCTTATAATTAGCTTCTGGCACGTCTCCAGCCCCAGCAGGTTTGGTAACATCTGGATTTTGCATCTCAACAGTATATTTGTCAATATCAGTAATCTTTAAACCGCCCTTATCCAAGGGATACGTTACTAGAGAGGTTATTACCGCTTGAGGTGAAGAACCGGTGCCCACAGTATGTCTTCCCACCAAATCTGTTCTAATTTGAGGATTAATGCCGTCATTTTCACTAATCAAAACAGCAAATCCCCCTACCACATCCTCTAAAATAGGGATTTCTTTTTTCACGTGATCTTTTCCATTCATACCAAGTTTGGCGGTCGCTCCACCTGCCACAACCACAACATTCTTGAACACCCCCGCCTGCACTAGAGCAGCTGCTTCAATTAAAGCATGGGTAGGGGCTGCACAAAAACCGCGGGTATCAGAACCTGTAGCATTGTTAGCGCCAGCAACCTCTGCTATTGCTTTAGCAAAGTTTCCGCCGCCCCGCTGATTCATATCCCCACAAGCTTCTTCAGAACATTCTATAACATACTCAACTTCGTTAATATCAATGTTATTTTTATCAATTAAATGCTTAAATGCTAGTACTCCTGACGCTTTAGCTACTAAGTTTTCAAAGATGATATGAGCCGTAAGGTTAACATCTACATCATGGGCTCTTGTGACACATCCTACTAAGCGGTTGTTGTGGTATAGCCCTTCCGCATGATGCTCATCAAGATATGCCTTTATCTCTGACAAATCTTCCCCTTCTTTTAGCCTGGCAACATCATCTCTAAAAAGAGGATGGGCTGCTAGCTTTTCTTTTACTATAGCCGTAAAGTCTTTATCAAGCTTTACTAAATCAAAGCTATCACAAACCTTTAAGAGAGCTATAAATTCATCTTGAGGCATGATTTCTCCTAGCTTCCCAAATCTTGAAGCATTAGGTACTTCTTTATTGTACCAAGGCATTTCATATTGACGCAGCTCTTCAGGAGTCATGTTGCCAATATATACTTGATTTGGTGCATAATTTACAGTTTTCTCGTAAGGTCTGATGTAATTTGGAAGCTTTTTTAAATACTCGGATTCTGGGTTAGTTGCCATTTCTACAGTTTGAGTAGTACCATTGTGAATTATCATATCAGGCGTATGTATTAATACATACCCTGCACCTTTAAGCACTGCATATCTCATTAATGTCACCTCCATATAATATACCATGGTCTTGTTAAATAGATGCCAGCTACAGTATGCAGCTGGCTCATTGATCTAATTTATTAATTAAATTTAGTAAACTGCTGCCTGATAGATTTCATTTCTTCGGCAATAGCCTCTACATCAAGCACCATTTCCATCATGCCAATTTGCTCATCATAGACTTCAGAATTTACAGCATCCTTAAATTCTGGCTCAACTACATGATATACTCGAAGTCCTAACTGGACTCCTGCTAATGGACCTGCAAAAGTAGGGTCGCCATTAGTTACAGTTTCGGCTGTAATGCCACTTGATTCAGCCTCCGCTGCTCCTAATAACACAATTACATTTTCTGGACCGTATTTTTCGGTCATACTTTTAACCCGCTTTTGATTTTCCAGATCCATTGCTCCAGCAGCCGTTCAGACAAAACATTCAGTAGAAGAGAATACTACTTCAGCGTCTATGTCTTTTAGGCACTCTACTATGGCTGGAGCTGGAATTCCATCTCTGTCGCCAACAACCACAATCTTTTTGCCATCAAAAAGACCCATAATTATCCATCCTTTCTTTAAATTAATTTATTTATGGTATATTTTATCATCACTTATATATGTTTTGAAATCATAGCATCAATATTTGCTTTTGTTGCATCATCCTTGGTTACTTCTTCTACTTTTTGTCCATCTTTATAAAGCGTAATAGTAGGCAATCCCAGTACCTTTTGGGAAATGGCTAACCTTCTAGCTTGAGCAGTATCTAACTTGCAAAACTTTACTTTGCCCATGTATTTTTGCTCTAATTCTTCTACATCTGGCATTAATGCCTTGCAGGGGATACAACTCTCACTCCAGTAATCAACCAACACAAAGCCTTGATGATCTAGCACTTCTGCCTGAAACGTATCTTTATCAACTGGTAGCATTCTCTCACCTCCTTTAAAAAACTCACTCTCCAAGTTCGTTTTCGATATACTTTTCTGCTTGCACTGCAGCAATGGCACCATCAGCTGCAGCTGTTATTACTTGCCTTAAGGATTTAACACGAATATCTCCTGCAGCAAATACACCTGGAATATTAGTCTTCATATTATCATCTGTAATAATGTATCCTGTCTCATCCATTGCTATTTTACCCTTAAAGAGATCACTTTTTGGCTGATAACCAATAAAAACAAATACACCAAAGGTGCCATCATCTTCATGAGCAAAATACTCATGAGTTTCTCCTGTTTCTATGTTCTTAAAAACCGCTGATTCGATTACACCATCGCCTTTAATCTCAGTAATAACTGTATTCCACATGAACTCAATCTTAGGATTATTAAAAGCCTTCTCCTGAATTGATTTAGCTGCCCTTAGCTGGTCCCTGCGATGGACTAGAGTTACTTTGCGGGCAAATTTTGCAAGATAGATTGCTTCCTCCACCGCTGAATCCCCGCCGCCAACTACAAACACCTCTAAATCAGTGAAAAAGTCTGCGTCACAAGTAGCGCAATAGGACACTCCTTTACCAGTTAGTTCAGTTTCACCAGGGCAATTGATAAATTTAGGCTCAGCACCAGTAGCGATAATCACTGCTTTTGCGTGATATTCCACATCCTCACACTTTACTACCTTTATTTTTCCAGAAAAATCTACTTCCACTACATTTTCCTTTACTCTTTCAGCACCAAAATCATCCACCTGCTCAACCATACGAGCAATAATACCAGGACCAGTAGCATGAGCGATAGCACCAGGATAATTAGCTACTTCATCGGTTGTTGCAATTTGGCCACCAGCCTTATTTCTTTCAATAATGATTGTCTTCATTCTGGCTCTAGCTGCATATAATCCCGCTGCAAGTCCTGCAGGACCTGAGCCAATAATTACAACATCATAAATTTTTTCCATTTGATTAGCTCCTTTTTTAGATTTCATCTTGTAAAGCTTTATATATAGAGACAGTAGCAAAAATCATAATAATTGCAAAGGGAAAGGCCGCTGCAATGGAACCAATTTGCAAGGTTGAAAGACCCCCTGCTAAAAGCAACGCTACCGCTAATGCGGACTGAATTAATCCCCACACAATCTTTTTAAAATCCGATGGTTCTGGGTTTCCATCTGAGGTTATCATTCCTAATACAAATGTAGCTGAATTAGCTGAGGTAATAAAAAAGGTTCCAAGTAAAAACACAGCTACAAGCGATAATATTTGACCTAGTGGATATTGCTGCATAACAACAAAGAAAGCAGTTGCAGTTACTTGAGTAGCCTCTTTAGCTATTTCAGGTCCTAAGTTAATCCCTAGGGCTCCAAAGGTGGCAAACCAAATAAATGAGGCAATAGATGGAGCAACAATTACTCCTAAGATAAACTCTCTAATAGTTCGGCCTCGTGAGATTCGAGCAATAAAGGTTCCTACAAATGGAGCCCAAGCTATCCACCAAGCCCAATAAAAGATAGTCCAGCTTCCTAGCCAGCTATTATCACCAAAGGGATTAATATGAAAGCTGTCCCTAATAAACCCACTTAAATACATTCCAATTCCGTTAGTAAGAGAATTTATGATTTGGACAGTTGGCCCTATTATTATTGCAGCTAGCAAAAGTCCAATCGCTACTAATAGGTTAATGTCAGATAAAACTTTAATTCCCTTTTTAATGCCTGTTACCGCAGTATAAATGTAGATAATTGTTATTGCAGCAATAATAATTACTGCTACTGCGTTAGTATTAGGTACACCAAACAGGAAATTCAGACCACTATTTATTTGCAAAGTACCAATACCTAATGATGTAGCAACTCCCGCCACCGTAGCAAAAACTGCAAAAATATCAATCATCTTTCCTATAGGTCCGTTAACCCTGTCTTCCCCTAACAGCGGAATAAAGATACTACTAATTAAACCCTTCTTATTTCTTCTAAACTGAAAATAGGCTAATCCAAGACCGATGATACTATAGTTTGCCCAAGGGTGAAATCCCCAATGCAAAAATGAAGTCTTGATAGCAAAATTTGCAGCAGCCGATGTTCCAGGTTCTGCACCTATAGGCGCAATAAAATGATTGAGAGGCTCAGCAACTCCCCAAAAGATCAATCCTATACCCATACCAGCTCCAAAAAGCATTGCAAACCATGACCGATTGCTAAATTCTGGTTTAGAATCATCAGGGCCAAGCTTGATGTTTCCATATTTACTAAAAGCCAAAAAAGCAGCAAAGGCAACAAAGAGAAACATTGAAACTAAGTATAGCCAGCCGAATTTTTCCACAAGAAAATTAAATAATCCATTGGCTGCTACACCAAAGCTGCTAGGAGATAGAATTCCCCAAAATACAATTGCAAATACAAGTATCAGTGAAACATACATTACACTATTAAATTCTGATTTATTTTTCATAAGATAGTTCCCCTTTCGGTTTTCTTTCCGGTTCAGAGACACTTAGATTGGTGTTTGGCCCCCTCCATGGGGGCCGATACCCTTAATAATGGCTATATTTTCACTTTAAATACTGTTTGTTCCTTAATGTCTGTGGTTAACGCATCTAAAGCTATACCTACTCGATGGTATCTCAACTTCCATTGCTCCTCTTTAGAGGTATTTGGATTACCTAAAGGATAAGGAATTGAAATTGTGGGTACCATTCTATTTGCTCCTACAGTTTTAGCTATCGGAATTAGATTAGCCATTTGTACAATCGTAATTCCAGCCTTTTCAATTTCTTTGTTAATCGTTGCACCGCAACGAGTACAAGTGCCTCAAGTGGAGGTTAAGATAACACCATCTACTCCTGCCGCTAGTAGCTCATCTGCAATTTCTCTACCCATTCTTGCAGCCTCACCCTGAGTTGTTCCCGTTCCAACTGTTGAATAGAAGTATTTATAAACTTCACTAATTTTGCCTTCCTTTTCATAAGCCCTTAAGGCATCCAAAGGCACTATTACATCTGGGTCAGCATTGGCTGCTGCTGGATCAAACCCCGCATGAATCGTTTGATATTCTCCACCTTTTAAGTCATCGGTTCCAGAAATATCATATTTGCCCCATTTAGTTGCAGAGGCTGACTGGATTCTATCAGGATTACCTACTGGAACTATTCCTCCAGTATTAACAATAGCTACTACCGCTTTATTCAATTCCTTAATAGGTTCCGCGATAGGTACTAAATCTGATTTAGGAATTGGCAGCTCAGTTTTATAATTTTCACCAGATAGCTTTTTGATAAGCATATTGATAGCTCTCTCAGCGGCATTCACCGGAGGGGTTAACCATTCCTGATGCCTAACGCCTCTGCCAAAATAGCCCTCTTCTTCTGCTGAGAGTAAAGGTTTGCCATTTAAAATCTTTTTCCCAAAATCAGCCATCAGCTTGATATCAGCTCTCATTTTTGCTGCGCTGGCTCCACCTTTAAAAATATATAATTCTTTGCTGAACATTTGCACTCCAGGGTTTTCATCATTCATAGAAGTAATTGCAGGCACTTTATATTTTTCCTTTACTGCTTTACAGATATTTCCGCAGGCACTGCCATATCTACCAGCTCTAAAGGCAGGTCCAGCGAAAAAGATATCAAATTCTATATCTGATAAGAATCCTAAGATTATATTAATAGCCTCTTCCTGCCTTGAACCCATGAAGTTATCCCCACATATAATTGTATGGGTTACTTCAATATCATCCCCCAGCTGATTATTAAGCTCAGCTGCAGGTCCTACTAAGCCAACTCTTATTTCTGGTGGATGATCGGCCAATTCTTCTCCACCAATTTGTCCAAAAAATTGGTTTACGTAATGAATTGCTTTTTTTGTCATTATTTACACCCCCCTAAAATTCTTTCATAGTCTTAGTGGACCAGCCAAGAACTCTGTCACCACAGAACATAGCGTTATTTTCCATTATTATCGAACCATCTTCCCTTACTGAAGGTCCTAGCACAGCATCATTGCTCCAACCGCCTGATAGACCATCTCGGGCTAATGACTCTAGCTCACCGATTACTTTTTCCATTGCCGGCAGTTCAATCAATTCCGAAACATTTCCGCATGAAACTATGGCATTTGCCAATTCATCAAGGGCTACTAAAGGTTGAGAAGCACCATCTCGACCAGTACACTCATTAGTAATACCAACAGTTTTTACACCAGCCTTTTCTAGCTCCACAAAGCAGGCAATAAAGTCTGCATCAGGATTTCCATAACCCTCTTCAGCTAAAATAGCGCCGTCAGCTCCTAAGCTTTTAGCTATCTGACTGACAAAAAGTGCTGATCGCTGCTTTTGTTCTAAAGCCACATTAAGATTTGACATGATAACTCCTAAGAAGTTAATTGTGTTACCATGCTCTCTGTATAATCCCTTTAATGTAGGGTTGTTTTGCATATCATAGGTAGACCATTTTGATGAACAAGGCATAAATGAACCAGAGATTATGGCGCCGTCTATTACTTCATTAGGATGCATAAAGGTTGGTAGCATGTGATTAGCATCCCAGCCATATACTAAATCGTTGTAGCCCCGTTCTTCCATTTGGGATTGAAGCTGCATAACATAAACTACACTAGGTAATGCTTGTACCTCTGGTGAGCGCTTAGTTACTGGCGGTAGGTCAAAGGTTTCTATTTCCTCAGGCTCCAGTTCAGCAACACTTTTTCCAATATACTCTGCTAGGCGCATCCCAGCCCATCTTAAAGCTCTATTCTTCTTTTGCTGCTCATGCCGTTCAAACTCCTCGTCTGAATCAGCTACTAAACATATATTTTGGAGCTGAGAGAACAAGGTGTATTTTGCACCTTCACCACTCATATCTATGAGGCCATCCTGAAAGCCACCCCAATGCTTCCCTACTACCAATACACTACAGCCTTTAAGGGCATGGGTCCTTCCTTCACCAGCCTGCTGCAGCTCTTCTGTTACTCCAGGGAATACTGTGCCTCCCCCTATTCTACATCTAGGCTCAATAGCCTCTTTTACCGGTACAATTCGAACACTCTCACCAGGCTTAGCAATAACTAAATCAGCATCAGTAATGTGCTCGTCTTCAAATACAACCTGTAAAGCCTCTTGTTTATCAATAGTTAAAATGCCATTCTGAAAAGAAGTCTGATTACCAAACACAACATCTTTTACATAAAAATTTCCTAATTCTAATTTCATAATTCACACTCCTTTCATATTATTAGTTTGTTTTTGAGAATTTTTTTATGTTGCATAATACTTGGAATAAATAGTTTGTTATTAAATTCTCAATCTTAATTAAAATTATATAAAATAATTGGCCTTTTGTAAACATAATTATATTATAATCATGATTATTTTTTTAATAATTTTTTTCCATACTATAATACTTTAATAGAGGTATATGTTATAATAAAAAATAAAACTTGAAAAAAATAGGTGAATAACATGGATAAAAAGAAGATTCAAAAACGCAGAATGATGAGCTATTTTATAGAAGCAGCTGATAAAGTTATAGAGGATGAAGGGTTAGATTCAGTAACTATTAGGAAGGTAGCAGACCTAGCAGGCTATAATAGCGCTACTTTATACAATTACTTTGAAAATATTGAGCATTTAATATTTTTTTCTTCCATGAAATACTTGAAGGATTATGTCCTCGATCTACCAAATTATCTAGTAGAAGCCCATAACCCAATTGAAAGGTATTTAGGAATTTGGAGATGTTTTTGTAAACATTCTTATAGCAAACCACATTTTTTTAGCAATATTTTCTTTAATAAATTCAGCGGTTCCGTTAAAGAGACTATAACTGAATATTATTCTATCTTTCCAGAAGAACTGGGACAGCAACCTGAATACTTGCTCAAAATGCTATTAAAGCATAGTATTTACGACCGAAACTTTTCTTTATTAGAGGACTGCATGGTAGAGGGTTATTTAAAAGAAGAAGATTTAGAAGATATTAATGAAATGACTTTATTACTATACCAAGGCATGCTTAACAGTTTAATAACAAAGCAGCTTGATTATACAGTAGCAGAGGCTACAGTCCAAACTTTAAAGCACCTGCACCAAATTATTATGTCCTATTCAATAAAGCAAAGCTGATTCGGGATGATTATCCTTCCAATCAGCTTTGCTTGCTTCAATTCGTCAGTACGCTAACCTAAGGCCTAAATCCCCGGCAAACTTTACAGCCTCTTTATAGTCTCGAGGGCTTAGCCTTGTACCAATTTCTTCAAACTCAAAAGCCTGATGCTCTGGGAAGTACTGATCCATTAAGTTTACCATACATTCAGAAGACAGCTTCTGCGCTATAAATGCCAATATTTCCTTAGTATCCTCCAAACCTCCTGGCATCATTAAGTGTCTTATTAACAATCCCCTATAGGCAATGCCTTGTTCATCTAATTTTAAACCCCCTACTTGTTGGTCCATTTCAATTAAAGCTTTTTTAACCATTTGGGGATATTTCTTTACTTTTGAGTACTTTATCCCTCGTTCATCCAAATTGTATTTAAAGTCAGGCATATAGATGTCAATTACACCATCTAATAGTTTTAGAGTCTCTATCCCTTCGTAACCGCCACAATTATATACTAAAGGTAACCTTAGACCTCCTTCTACTGCTAGCTTTAATGCCTCAAGAATATTTACAACAAAGTGGGTCGGGGTGACTAAGTTGATATTATGACAATAGTATTCATCTTGAAGCTTTAGCATAATAGTCGCTAATTTTTCATTGGAAATAGTCTCTCCCTCACCCCCAAAGCTAAGCTCACAGTTTTGACAAAAGACACAGCGCATATTACAGTAGCCAAAAAATATTGTTCCTGAGCCTCGATGTCCTACTAAAGGTGCTTCTTCACCAAAGTGGGGCCCATAGCTTGACACCACTACTTTATTGGATGCTCTACAGACTCCCAGTTTTTTGCTTCTATTGACATTGCATTCATGGGGGCAAAGGTTGCAGGCTGTCAGATGCTTCCTAGCTAGCCCTAATTTGCTTTCTAAACTATTTGCCTTTGGCAATTTAAGATAACTGGCCTCTCTATTCTTCATAGTGCTTTCTCCTTTGATTTACAAGAATATCTTTGATTCACCCAAGTTAAATCTTTCCTTGTTGTATCGTTACTTTAAAGTATCCCCTGTTATGCTTTTTGATAGTACAAAAAAGAGACCAGTTATAAAATATTACTGATCCCCTTTGATATGATTTTGCATATCACTTTTTATATAAATGAATTCTACTTTAGTCTGTCTTCATGGTAATAGCTATTAGCTCAGAGATATCTCTTAACCGGATGTTATCTTCCTGCTGATGGGATTTCACTCCGTCATCCATCATAGTTAGGCAATAGGGGCATCCCGTAACTAGGAAGGAAGCACCAGTTCCTAAGGCCTGTTGAGCTCTCTCTTCATTAATTCGCCTTCCAATAGTCTCTTCCATCCACATTCGACCGCCACCAGCGCCACAGCAAAAGCTCTTGCCGTGATTTCTCTCCATTTCCAGTAAGCTTGCCTGGGGTATTTTTGAGATAATTTGTCTAGGCTCTTGATAGATATTATTATATCGTCCTAGATAACAGGAATCATGGTATACCACTCCCGCAGGTAAAGGATTATGCATTTCTATTTTCCCTGCATTAATTAATTCCAGGATATATTGGGAATGATGAATTACTTCGAAATCTCCTCCTAACTGTGGATATTCATTTAATAATGTATTTAAGCAATGTGGGCAATGAGTTAAAATTTTCTTAACTCCATACTCTTTTAATAATGCAATATTTCCTTCAGCTAGTGATTGGAATAAGTATTCATTTCCTAGCCTCCGAGCAGAATCACCACAGCACATTTCTTCGCTGCCAATTATGCTAAAATTAACTCCTGCTTGTTTCAAGACATTAACTACAGCAGTTGCCACTTTTTGATTGCGGGCATCAAAGGCTCCAGCACATCCAACCCAGTATAGTATTTCAGGATTCTCATTTTCATTTATGGTTGGTACATCCAATTCCTTGCACCAGTCAGTTCTAGTGGCCTTTCCCAGCCCCCAAGGGTTCCCTAAACGTTCCATGTTAGTAAGGGCCTTCTGAGCCTCTGGAGAAATATCACCTTCATCAAGCACTAAATAACGGCGCATTTCCATTATTTTTGGTACGTGCTCTACAAATACAGGGCACTGCTCTTGGCAGGAACCACAAGTAGTACAGCTCCATACCGCTTCCTGATCAATAACCTCACCCACAAAAATCTTAGCGTCAGCTTCTTCAGCTGCAGCTGCTACCTCTTGACTTGCCTGATCCTCTACATTGTTTGCTAAAGCTAACTTAGCTAGCATGCTAGACTTTTGCTCCCCTAAATATACTTTGATATCCTGAATTAATCCTTTTGGAGACAGAGGCTTTTCAGTTAAATAGGCAGGGCAGTTATCCTGACAGCGACCACACCTAGTACATGCCTCAGTATCAAATAGATGCTTCCAGGTTAAATCCTGGAGCTTTGATACACCAAAGCTTTCAACAGACTCATCTTCAAAATCTATTAGCTGTAAAGCCCCCTTGTTTCCTAGATTTTGCCAATATTGATTAGCAGTGGAGGAAATTATGTGAAACAGCTTAGAATAAGGAATATAAGCAATAAAACTGAAGGCCATCGACATATGGAACCACCAGACAACTTGGTGCAAACTCTTCATTGTATCGACGTTCCCAATTAATGCAGTAAAAATAGCGGCGAAAATTGCTCCAATTGGCGTCCAACCCATCCAGGAAACTGGATTAGCAGCCAATCGTAAGCCCTCTAAGAAAAAACCACTCAGCAAAATGATTAGTATTAATCCTAAAGCTACAGCATCTTCTTTTTGATTATCTAATCCAGTAGGCTTTTTAATATACCTCCGATATAAGGCCATTAAAATGCCTATAATGGCTAAGAAACCTGCTAAATCCAATAGAAATTTAAATGCTAGAAAGAAGTCAGTACTCATTATACTAAAGCCAAGATGGTCGTCCAAACCAACAAAAACTGTTCCAAAAAACAATATAATAAAACCATAAAAAATAAAACTATGCATGATACCAGAAAATTTTTCTCTAATTATTTTTTTGTGTCCTAATGCGTAGATGAGTACCAATTTAACTCTTTCACTAATTGGTTCTTTCCTTGCTTCCTTCTTCCCTAGCTTTAATAACTGTAACTTCTGGTAGCAACCATAACCAAAGATGATCAATGCAATTAGAAATATTAAGTACATTAACCCATGGCTTCCTATATTCCAGTAGAGTTCTCTTACTGGCATATTACTCCCCCCTGTTATTAATAGTTTCAAGTTCAATTGTTTAATTGCTTAATATTTAGACTTGAGTGAATTATCAATATTTTATTGCAATAAATATGCCAAAAATTTAACTCACCTTAAACTTGGAGATCCTCTAGAGCCAGGGTCTATTCTGGGCCCCTTTATCCACTAATAATAAACTATTAGGAAACCTAGGCATTAAAAAACCCTGTTGCAGAAATAGAACATGTTCTATTTTTGCAACAGGGCTATAGGACATTATTGGCAAGCTACTCTAACACCATAATTTTGCCAGTACCTGAATTATCATTTGTAATCTCTCCAACCACATGGGCAGGTACACCTGCTAATATTAACTCACTCACTAATTTTCTACCCTTTTCAGGCGGAACAGCTATTAGCAGTCCCCCAGAGGTTTGGGCGTCCGCTAAAATCAGCTTCATTTCATCAGTAATGCTATGATCAAAGTTAACAGCATCCTGTAAAAAAGTTAAATTCTTCTTTGTCCCACCAGGACAAATTCCTTGGGCTACTAAGTTATTAGCCTCTTCAAGTACTGGAACGTTAGTAGCATATATCTTAGCACCCACTTTGCTGGCCTTAGTCATCTCCCATAGATGGCCCAGAAAGCCAAAGCCAGTAATATCGGTACAGCTGTTAACCCCTATTCTAGTCATAACCTCTGCTCCATCCTTGTTCAAGGTAGTCATGACCTGAATTGCTTCCTTGGCAACTTTTTCAGATGCTTTGCCCCGCTTAATAGCGGTAGTGATAATCCCCAGGCCTAAAGGTTTGGTCAGTACCAGCCAATCACCTTCCTTAGCCCCAGCATTAGTAACTACCTTGTCAGGGTGAATTAAGGCGGTAACCGCCATACCATACTTAGGCTCCTTGTCACTAATTGAGTGTCCCCCTACAATACAAGCGCCGGCCTCTTTTACTTTATCAGCTCCACCTTGAAGAATAAGAGCCAAGTCAGTCAAAGGCAACTCATTGGTGGGGAATGCAATGATATTCAGTACTGTCATAGGTTTAGCCCCCATGGCATAAATATCACTTAAAGCATTAGTTGCTGTAATTTGGCCAAAAATAAATGGGTCATCCACTACAGGAGTAAAGTAATCTACCGTTTGTACTAATGCTAATTCATCGTTAACCTTATAGACTCCAGCATCGTCGGCAGTTGATGCCCCAACTAACAAATTGGGATCATCAAATACAGGCAATTGGCCTAAAACTTGAGTTAAGTCCGCCGGACTTATTTTAGCTGCTCAGCCAGCACACTCTACCATCTGAGTTAGCTTAGCCAACTGCTTATCTTTATTAATAGGTTCCTTATTGTTGTCATTTACATCTACCATCCTCTTCACCTCTTATAAAGTAATCCATAATAGCTATTACTTTAGCTTTTGCTGCAGATTTTCAATAGCCTTTAGAACTGCCTCTTTTGCAGGCCCTCCAGGTACCTTTCGGTAATTTACGCATGCTTCCAAGGATATTGCTTGAAAAATATCATCCTCAAATATTAATGACTGCTCCTGATATTCTGCTAAGGTTAATTCCTCTAGGTTTTTACCTTGATTAAGGCAGTAGTAAACCATTTTCCCTACAATTTCATGAGCCTCACGAAAGGATACTCCTTTTTTCGCTAGATAATCCGCCACATCGGTAGCGTTGGTAAACCCACCTTGAGCACCTTCGGCCATTGTTTCTTTATTTATCCTCATAGTTCTAATCATTGGTGTAAAGACCATCAACGATTTTTTAACGGTATCAATCCCATCAAATAAAGGCTCCTTGTCCTCCTGCATATCCTTATTATAGGCAAGGGGGAGAGACTTCATTACAGTTAGTAAGGTAATTAAATCACCATAAACTCTTCCAGTCTTTCCTCTAATCAATTCTGCCACATCAGGATTTTTCTTCTGGGGCATGATACTAGATCCAGTACTATAGGCATCATCCATTTCAACAAATTTAAATTCGTCAGTGGACCAAAGAATAAGCTCCTCACAAAAGCGACTTAGATGCATCATAATGATTGAAGCCCCACTCAAAAATTCGATGGCAAAATCTCTATCACTGACAGCGTCTAAACTATTCTGGCTAATCTCACTGAATCCTAATTCCGCCGCAACAAATTCTCTATCTATAGGAAAAGTAGTCCCAGCTAAAGCCCCTGAGCCTAAAGGCAATATATTAACCCTCTTCCCACAGTCCTTAAGCCTATCCATGTCTCTAATGAACATTTGGCAATAGGCTAAATAATGATGAGCCAGAGTAATAGGTTGAGCCTTTTGCAGATGGGTATATCCAGGCATAATAGTATCTAAATTGTCACTAGCCACTTTCATTAGCGCTAAAATTAATTCTTTAAGCAATACCTCGATTTGAATAATTTCCTCTCGTAGATACAAGCGTACATCAAGGGCCACCTGATCATTCCTACTGCGAGCAGTATGAAGCTTTTTGCCTACCGCTCCTATCTTCTCCGTCAGAAGTTTTTCAATATTCATATGAATATCTTCATCTTGAACAGAAAATTCTACTTTTCCGCCTTCAATATCAGCCAAAACTTCTTTTAGCCCTGCCACTATTTGCTCTGACTCCTCAGGCTCTATAATTCCTTGCCTTCCTAGCATCGTAGCATGAGCAATACTCCCCATTATATCCTGCTTATAAAGGCGGCAGTCGAAGGTGATAGAGGAATGAAAATCTTCTACTAACGTATCTGTAGTCTTTTGGAATCGACCACCCCAAAGCTTACTCATTACTATAAACCTGCTTTCTTTTTCATCATTGCTCTAACGGTTAATGGCAAGCCAAAGAGATTAATAAAGCCCTCCGCATCCTTTTGGTTATAGACCGCATCCTCACCAAAGGTAGCAAATTCCTCATTATATAGTGAATATGGGGACTTAGTTCCCGCAGGAATACAATTACCTTTGTAAAGTTTCATTCGCACCGTTCCTGTAACCGTTTGCTGAGTTACATTTACAAAAGCATCTAATGCCTCTCGAATTGGGGCATACCACACTCCATCATAAACCAGTTCAGCATACTTAGAAGCAATCAGTTCCTTATAATGTAGAGTTTGTCTATCAAGGGTTAACCGCTGTAGTTGACCATGGGCTGCATAGAGAATAGTCCCTCCAGGAGTTTCATACACCCCTCTTGACTTCATGCCTACTAAGCGGTTTTCCACCATATCTACGATTCCAATACCGTTAGCTCCACCTACTTCATTTAGCTTTTCCAATAATACTACTGGATTTAAAGCCTCCCCATTAAGTTTAATTGGAACACCAGCCTCAAACTCGATTTCCACATATGTAGGGCTATCAGGGGCATCTTCGGGTGCTACCGTCAGCATTAACATGTCATTCTTAGGCTCGTTCCATGGGTCTTCTAAGTCGGAGCCTTCATGGGATAAGTGCCAAAGGTTTCTATCCATGCTGTAGTTTTTCTCTTTTGTAACAGGAACAGGAATGTTACGAGCTACTGCGTAATCAATAGCATCCTCTCGGGATTTAATATTCCATTCTCTCCATGGAGCAATAATTTTCAGGTTAGGATTTAATGCCTTAACTGTAAGCTCAAATCTTACTTGATCATTTCCCTTCCCTGTTGCTCCATGGGCAATAGCCTCTGCTCCCTCCTGCTCTGCAATTTCCACCAGTCGCTTAGCAATTAATGGTCTAGCAAAGGAAGTGCCTAACAAATATTTTCCTTCATAGACAGCTCCCGCCTTTAAGGTAGGATAAACAAAGTCTGTAATAAATTCTTCTTTTAAATCCTCAATATAGATCTTGCTAGCCCCTGTGGCAATAGCCTTTTCCTTTAGTGGGGCCAATTCCTCCCCTTGCCCTAAATCTGCCGCCATAGCTATAACCTCATATCCATAGTTTTCTTTAAGCCATGGTATGATAATTGATGTATCTAGTCCTCCAGAATAAGCTAATACTACCTTTTTACTCATTTTATCCACTTCTCCTTTTTCTTTCTTTTGGCTAATAGCATCATTTTAGCTAATTTTAATGATCCTTACAATAGGTATTCGCTTAAATTTAAGTAGTTATTATCCCATAACTGCTGCCATGATAGCCTTCTGGGCATGAAGACGGTTTTCTGCTTCATCAAAGATAACCTGCTGATGGTTTTCTAAAATAGCTTCTGTGATTTCTTCTTCCCTATGGGCCGGTAAACAATGTAGTACGATAGCATCTTTATGAGCCTGGGCCATCAGTTTATCGTTAACCTGAAAATCAGCAAAGGCTTTAGCCCTCAGCTCCTGTTCTTTTTCCTGACCCATACTGGCCCATACATCGGTATAGACTACATCGGCCTCAGCTGCTGCCTCTAGGGGATTGTTTGTTACTCTTATGGATCCTCCTGTTTCTTGTGCTGTTTTAATTGCCTTATCCCGTATTTCAGCCAGCGGCTCGTATCCTTTTGGCGCTGCAATAACTATCTGCATCCCCATTTTTGCTCCACCTAACATTAAGGAATGGGCCATGTTATTGCCATCTCCAATGTAAGCAAGCCTAAGCCCCGCCAGCGCCCCTTTATATTCTTTGATGGTAAGCAAGTCTGCCAGCACTTGGCACGGATGAAGCAAATCAGTCAAGCCGTTAATTACCGGGATAGCCGCATAGTGGGCCAGCTCCTCCACCTCTTGGTGGCTAAAGGTTCGAATCATTATGCCGTCTAAATATCTTGATAAAACTCGGGCAGTATCGCAAACCGGCTCTCCCCGTCCTATTTGCAAGTCATTGCTGCTTAAGAAAAGTCCCTGTCCCCCTACCTGGTAAATACCTACCTCAAAAGATACTCTAGTCCTAGTGGATGCCTTTTGAAAAATCATGCCAAGGGTCTTGCCCTCTAATGCCCGATGAGGTATCCCCGCTTTCTGCTGTTGCTTCAATTTAGCTGCCAACTCCAAAAGGTAATTTAGTTCTTCTGAAGAAAAATCATTTAATGTTAGGAAATCACGACCTTTTAAGTTAATTGGTTCAGTCAATGTCTCCACCTCACTTTTCATTTCAATAGAATAATTATACATATTATTGTATAAACATGCAATAGTAATCTTTAGGCTTATTCCTTTTGTTTTTCCATTTTAAGACATATGAAATATCATAGTTACATTATTTTAATTTTGGTAAAAAATAATACTAGGAATTAGATAGAATAACCATAATAGCCCATATAAAATTACCTTAACATAGTGTATAATTGCAATTGTATTCTCATTATAGATCAGGGTGGCTCATACAAATTATGAAGAGAAGACTGAGAATCATATATAAAAAATTAAAAAAAGTTATGAAACTAAAGGGTTCTCCTTACTTTATTGCCATGGGAGCAGCTATAGGGATTTTCTTGAACTTTATTCCATCACTAGGCTTAGGGGCTTTTATAGCAGTTGGTATTGCGAAAATTTTTAAAGCAAGCGGCATTGCTGCTTTAACAGTAAATCTGGCCACCGGCTTCTTTATACCATTATTTTACTCATTAAATTTTTTAATGGGTAAATTTCTACTGCGTCATGGCGTGAGCAAAGAAGAAGTAAGCGACACACTGCAACAATCCATAGCTCAATCCTTAGATGTAGTAGAGGAAGTGACAATTGAGCCTGCAAGATATTTTTACCTAGATAAATTACAATCCTTTTCTGGAGATTTCTTTTTAGGTAGTATTGTTAACGCCCTCTTAGCTAGCGGATTTATTTTTTTAATTATTTGGATACTATTAAAATATCGTCAGTACTGGCATAATAAACAAAGTTCTGATCAAAGAGACATGGAGAAACAAGAGAAAAAGAATTATCCTTCCGAGCTATAGCTTTATAGCTTAGAAGGATATTTTTTTCTAGCATCGATAGCTAACTTAGGTACATCGGTAATTAACCCATCACAGTTCAAGCTAATGAGCTCTCTAATTTTACCCTCTTCATTAACCGTAAAAGGCCGCACCGCAATTCCCTTTTCTTGGCTATAGTTAATAGTTTCAGCTGTGGCTGTAGGCCAGTAGCAATGTAATCCTTTGGCCCCTACAGTGGCGGTATATTCCCATGGCTTATATAGCCCCTCCATAACTAAAACAGCAGTATCGACATGGGGTGCCAACTTATTGAATGTAACAATACTGTAATGATTAAAGGAAGATATGATTACTCTTTCTTCAATTCTATATTTTTTTATTAGACTAAATAGCTGCTCCTCAATTCCTCTATATTGAACAAGTCCATTCTTAAGCTCTATATTTAAAATGACATCAGCGCTATTGGTCAAATCAAAAACTTCCTCTAAAGTTGGTATTTCCTCTCTTGGAAGACTATGACTAAACCAAGAGCTAGCGTTTAATTGTTTAAGCTCCTTTATACTCATATCCTTTACCCAGCCAGTACCATCAGTGGTACGATCCACAGTTTCATCATGGATTACTACCAAAACCCCCTCCTGGGATTGCTGCAGATCTAATTCTATCCCATCTGCACCTACCTCAATAGCCTCAGTAAAGGATAGCAGGGTGTTTTCAGGATGCGTTCCGGCAGCGCCACGGTGACCAAAAATTTTTGTTTTGTTGAGTCTATTGCTATTAACTATCATTAAATCCTCCGTACCAACTGCTTTAATAAGAGCTAACTGCTCTTCACCTTATTATCCTCACCCAGCGCAGGAACTTTTACTACAGCTTTCTGCACAATTTTTTTTAGATATGCCATTCCATGTAATAATCTGATTTGTTTCACTATCACATTTAGGACATTTAACCAGGTGTCGTTCATTCATTGGCACTAGTCTACTAAATTTGTATTGGCAGCTAGCGCATTTAAAGTCGTAAGTTGGCATATTTTGACTTCTCCCTTCTTTAACTATTGCCTACAGTTAACAAACATATGTCAAGTTATTAATACGACAAATTAATTTCTGGAATAAGTTTACTATTAGACATAGCCTATAATAAATCCTTCCTTTAACTACTTTCATTTAAAAAACAACTAGTAATTTTTGATATGACAATAAAAAATAGGGCTGCATTTAAAGCCCTACTTATTGAAAACCCTTTGCTGTCATTATTTCATATCGAGATACTCCTGTAACGAGAAGTAGTTGATTTTACGCTGCTTTTCCTTAATCACTTGGGCAAGGGCTTTAGCTGTATCTAGAGAAGTAAGGCAGGGAACTCGATAATCTGCCGAAGCTCTCCTAAGCTTAAAACCTAGCCTTTCAGGCAGCTTTCCCTTAGTTGGAGTATTAACAACCAATTGTACTTCACCAGCTTTTATCAGCTGTACAATTTCATTAGCACCGGTGTCGTTTCCAATTACCTTTGTTATAGTTAATCCTGCTTCCGTTAGACTTTTAGCTGTTTCAGGGGTTCCATACAATTCAAAGCCTAGAGAGGCATACTCCTTAGCTAACATGATCCCTTCTTTTTTGTCCTTGTTTGCTAAGGAAAATAGCACCCGACCTTCACTAGGAATAGTGATATTACTAGCTATCATAGCCTTAGAAAGGGCGTTGGCAAAGTCTAAATCCATGCCCATTACTTCTCCGGTGGACTTCATTTCTGGACCCAGCGAAATATCAACCTTTGCCAGTTTTTCAAAAGAAAAAACGGGGGCTTTTACTATAACGCTTGGAATTGCAGGATATAACCCTAAACCATAGGAAAATTCCTTTAGTGGCTTCCCTAAAGCAATTTCAGTAGCTACCTTTACCATAGGGATGCCGGTAACTTTACTGATTATAGGTACCGTTCTAGAGGCTCTAGGGTTTACCTCCAGTACATATACTTTTCCATCTTCAATAACGTATTGAATATTTAATAGTCCTATTACCTTTAATGCTCTGGCAATTTGCTCAGTATAAGTGGTAATTTGATTAATCTCATCATCAGTTAAGCTTTGGGGCGGGTATACCGCCATGCTATCACCGGAATGAACTCCAGCCCGTTCTATATGTTCCATTATTCCTGGAATCAGCACATCCTGACTGTCTGTAATAGCATCTACTTCCACCTCTTTGCCACGGATGTATTTATCTACTAGGACAGGATGCTTTGGTGACAATTTCACCGCTGTTTCCATGTAGTTTATTAAGTCCTGCTGGTTCGTTACAACCTCCATAGCACGCCCCCCAATTACATAAGAAGGACGAACAACCACAGGATAGTCTAGCTCAGTAGCAGCTTTAATAGCCTCTTCTACCTTAGTAGCTATTCTACCCTCTGATTGAGGAATTCCTATACCCCGCAGCAATTGTTCAAATTTCTGCCGATCCTCTGCCAAGTCGATACTTTCCATACTGGTGCCAAAGATTTTTACGCCGTGCTCAGCGAGCCCTCCCGCTAAATTAATAGCAGTTTGACCGCCAAACTGTACCAGGACTCCATCAGGCTTTTCTAAATCCACAATATTTAGCACATCCTCTAGGGTCAAGGGTTCAAAATAAAGCTTATCAGAGGTATCAAAGTCGGTGCTTACTGTTTCAGGGTTATTGTTGATAACGATTGACTCTACTCCCGCATCCCGCAACGCCCAAGCCGAGTGGACTGAGCAATAGTCAAATTCAATGCCCTGGCCAATGCGAATTGGACCGGAGCCTAACACAATTACTTTTTTGGTATCATTTACTATTACTTCATTTTCTTCTTCATAGGTAGAATAGTAGTACGGAGTGTGGGCTTCAAATTCCCCGGCACAGGTGTCAACCATTTTGTAGGCAGGTAACAAGCTATAAGCTAATCTGAAGTTTCTCACATCTTGTGCTTGAATCCCCTTAAGCTTGGCAATGTGATAATCGGAAAAGCCCATTTCTTTAGCCTGTTTAATTAGTTCATATTCTAGAGGCTTTACCTTAAGCTCCTCCTCTAAGTCCACAATCCCTTTTATTTTCTGCAGGAACCACCTATCTATTCTTGTCAACTGAGCTATCTCCCTAATGGTCCATTGGCGCCGGAACGCTTCAGCTAAGGCATATATTCTCTCATCATCAGGCTTTGCCAGCCGATACTCTAGCTCCATGTCAGACCAGTAGGTAGCCTCAGGAACTCGCAAGCTGTATACTCCAGTTTCCAAGGATCTGATGGCCTTCATTAGACCGCCTTCAAAGGTGCGGTCAATGGCCATTACTTCACCGGTGGCTTTCATTTGGGTACCAAGAGTACGCTCAGCGGTAGCAAACTTATCAAAGGGCCAACGGGGCACCTTTACCACTACATAATCAAGACTTGGCTCAAAGCAAGCACTTGTATTCTTAGTTACTGGGTTCTGGATTTCTGCTAACGTTAACCCAACAGCTATTTTAGCAGCCATTTTGGCGATGGGGTACCCCGTAGCCTTGGAGGCTAAAGCGCTAGAGCGACTAACTCGAGGATTTACTTCGATTACTATATAATCCAAGCTACCTGGATTTAGGGCAAACTGTATATTACAGCCCCCTTCTACCTGCAATGTCCTGATAATTTTAAGGGAAGCAGTTCTGAGCATTTGATATTCCTGATCTGTTAACGTCTGACTAGGGGCAACTACGATACTATCTCCTGTATGTATTCCCACAGGATCTAAGTTTTCCATGTTGCAAATGGTAATGCAGTTGTCATTGGAATCCCGCATTACTTCATATTCGATCTCCTTCCAACCTGCCACGCTTCTCTCCAATAAAACCTGACCAATGAGGCTAACCTTTAGCCCCAGGGTAGCTATTTCCTCCAGCTCTTCTCTGTTGCTGGCAATACCGCCCCCTGTTCCCCCCAAAGTATAGGCTGGACGCACAATGATAGGAAAGCCTATTTCATCACCAAAGGCTAAAGCAGCCTCTAGATTATTAACTATTGTGCTTTCCGGGATAGGCTCTCCTAAATCGATCATAGTCTGACGAAAAAGCTCCCGATCCTCCGCTCGTTTAATAGCATCGATGGGAGTTCCTAAAAGCTCTACCCCATACTGCTCAAGAATCCCCGCTTCACTTAGCTTAACCGCCATATTTAAACCGGTCTGCCCCCCTAGTCCAGGCACTAGACCATCTGGCTGTTCTTTGGCTATTATCTCAGTAATAGCTTCCACAGTAAGTGGTTCTATATAAACTTTGTCAGCCATATTAGCGTCTGTCATAATGGTGGCGGGATTGCTATTTACCAACACCACTTGAAGACCCTCCTCTTTAATGGCCTTACAGGCTTGGGTTCCTGCATAATCAAATTCAGCTGCTTGCCCAATAATTATTGGACCGGAGCCGATTACTAATACCTTTTTTAAATGCGCTTTTGTTGGCATCTTATTCCTCCCCTTACTTGGCTCCCATCATTAAGTCAGTAAAATCTTTAAATAAATAGTCGGAATCCTCAGGGCCTGGGGCAGCCTCGGGATGATACTGGACAGAAAAAGCCTTTTTGTCTGGGTAGCTTATACCCTCCACAGTATTATCATTTAGGTTTTTGTGAGTAACAATTATGTCCTCTTTTACTGTATCCCATTTAACTGCATAGCCATGATTTTGGGAGGTAATATATACTTTTCCAGAACGAAGATCCTGAACCGGTTGATTAGAGCCTCGGTGTCCAAATTTTAACTTATAAGTATCTGCCCCCATAGCCAGCCCCATAATTTGATGCCCTAAACAAATACCAAACATCGGTTTTTTTCCTAAAAGGGACTGAACTGTTTCGATAGCCTCCGGCACATCCTTTGGATCACCAGGGCCATTTGATAAAAATACTCCATCGGGATTGAGTTTGAGGATTTCTGCCGCAGGGGTATAGCTGGGTACAATCGTCATATCGCAGTTAGCCTTCTTTAAATGGCGAATAATATTTTGCTTGATACCAAAGTCCATTACCACCACTTTTGGACCGTCACCAGCTATCTGATAAGGCTGACTTGTAGTAACTGACCGGACAATTTCCGGACCTTTTGTTATTGCCTCTTTTGCTTTTCTGGTAAGCTTAGCAATATCAAGGCCATCACCGGTGGCAATTATCCCTCCCATGGTGCCTTTGGTTCTTATTTTTTTTGTTAAAGCTCTAGTATCAATTCCACTGAGTCCAATTATTTCATGTTTTTTTAAATAATTGTGCAAGGTGTTTTCACTTGTCCAATTACTTGGATGATTACAATGGCTTTTTATAATCATTCCCTTAACCTTTGGACCACTTGACTCCACGTGTAGATTATTTATTCCATAATTCCCAATTAAGGGATAAGTCATAGTTACAATCTGACCTGTGTAAGAAGGATCAGTAATAACCTCCTGATAGCCTACCATCCCTGTATTAAAAACTACTTCTCCGGTAGTCTCTCCCTGGGCACCAAAGGATTCACCTTGAAATACTGTTCCATCTTCCAACACTAATACTGCTTTCACACCTGTTCCTCCATTTCACTGATAGCCTGCTCTACAATGTAAAGGGCTTGTTCTAACTCTGCTTGAGAAACATTTAGGGGCGGCAGCAGTCTGATAACATAGCCGGCTGCACAATTTACTAATAGTCCATCCTCTTGACATTTTTGGACTATTTCCTGCCCAGGTTTGGTAAGCTCAATTCCTATAATAAGGCCTTTTCCTCGGACCTCCTTTATAACCTTATACTTAGCCTTCATCTCAGCTAAAAGGTTTAACGCCAGCTCTCCTATCTTGGTGGCATTCTCTAAAGCTTTTTCTTCGATGATTGCATTGATCATTGCTAGGCCAGCACTGCATACCAAAGGGTTACCCCCAAAGGTAGATGCATGATCTCCTGGCTGAAAGGCATTAGCAACCTCTTCCTTAGCCAGGAGGGCACCAATTGGCACTCCGCCGCCCAATGCCTTAGCTATAGTCATAATATCAGGCTCTACTCCATACTGCTCATAGGCAAACATGGTACCGGTCCGTCCTATTCCCACCTGAACCTCGTCAAATATCAGTAGTATCCCCTGTTGGTCACAAATCTCTTTAACACCCTTTAAAAATTCTGCCTCCGCTACATTGACTCCGCCTTCCCCTTGGATAGGTTCAAGCATAATAGCACAGGTGTTATCACTAATACTTTGCTTTAATGCTGCCAAATCATTAAAGGGGCTATACTTAAAGCCTTGGGGTAGGGGGCTAAAGCCTTGATGAAATTTGTCTTGGGCCGTGGCTGTTAGAGTAGCTAAAGTACGGCCATGAAAGGATTTAGTCATGGTGATTATTTCATACTTCCCTTTTCCAAATTTCCGAGCCAGTTTGATAGCACCTTCATTGGCCTCTGCTCCGCTGTTGGCAAAAAATACCTTATCCATACATGAGTTTTCTACTAATAGCTTAGCCAGCTTTACCTGAGGCTCTATCCAGTACAGATTACTGCAGTGCACTAGTGTGTTAGCTTGTTCTGCAATTGCCTCCGTAACTTTAGGATGACAATGTCCCATGGAGGTAACAGCTAAGCCTCCTACAAAATCTAAGTATTCTCTTCCATTAGCATCCCAAAGGCGGCTACCCTTTCCTCTTACTATTGACAATGGAAGCCTGCCATAAGTATTCATTACATACTGTTTGCCTTCATTTATTATTTTCTCCATGTTATCCACTTAGCTTCACCCCTTTTATTATCTATCATTAACAACCATTGTTCCAATTCCTTCATCTGTAAATATTTCTAGTAAAATTGAGTGAGGAATTCTCCCATCAATAATGTGGGTCTTAGACACTCCCTGCTCTAGCGCCTCTACACAGCACTGTACTTTCGGGATCATCCCTCCAGCGATAACTTTATTCTCTATATAATTGGTTACTTTGCTTCGGGCTAGCGAAGAAATTAGGCTTGACTTGTCATTAAAATCTTGGAAAATACCTTCTACATCTGTTAATAACACCAGCTTATCAGCTTTAAGAGCCCCTGCTAGGCTACTAGCAACAAAGTCTGCATTAATATTGTAGCTC
>JAWSUQ010000002.1:26895-28396 GCA_033549265.1 Bacillota bacterium | reverse complement strand
AATATTCACTTATCTAAAATTATAGCATTCCAGTAAATAATATACTAAGTTTAAAGAATAATAACAATTATAAGAACAGAAACAAGGAGCTGGTATGATGTTTGACAGAACATATATTAGAATCTGGATTGCTTTTATATGGGTGCTAGCATTCATCACCATGGGGTTATTTTTTGAATATGGTGTGTTAAATAAAGATTTGCTACTTTTTAATTTGACAAATCTGGAGTCGAATGTAGTCAATAAAGATTGGGAAAATGCTGCAACAGAATTTGTTAAGTTAGAAAACAACTGGAGGCAACAACGCTTTTTTATTCAGTTAAATAACGGTACTTCAGATGTTTCAAGTTTTTCTGCCAAGCTCGCCCAAATAAAAACCTTAGTTTATAATGAAAAAGAGGAAGCGTTAGGTGCAATTGGTGAGCTGAAAAGTTTAGCGGCATCAATAACGGAAGCCTTTCCAGGACCGTAAAAGGAGGTGTTTCAATAGATGGTTGATGTAGGCTCATATGCAATAAAAGTATTAATAATATTTATCTTTACCTACTTTGGGGCAAGATTGCTTTCAAAAAAGGCGATTGCAGAGATGACAGCCTATGAAGTTGCTGGAATCATCTTATTTACCACTGTTGCTGCAGAACCCTTAGTTACAAAAGTAACTACTAAAGCTATGTTTGGAACAGGAATAATTATTTTATTAATATATCTAACTTCTAGGTTATCCTTAGTAAATCAATTAGCCCCTATACTTGAGCATACTCCCACAGTGGTAGTACGCAATGGAGAAGTTGATATACAAGGTTTAAAAAGTGTTGAATTAAGCCTTAATGAACTTTATGGATTATTAAGAGAAAAAGGATATAATAGTGTATCTGATGTGGAATTTGTCCTGCTTGAGCCGCAAGGTAGTCTATCCGTTACTCCTAAATCCCAAAAAAGACCGATTCAACCCAGCGACTTAAACGTAGCCACTAATTATGAAGGTTTAACTTTACCACTAGTAATGGATGGAGGAATAATTGAACAAAATCTTCGTCATGCAAAATTAGGAAAAGAATGGCTAGTAAATGCTCTTAAGGCTCAGGGTATTACAGATATTACTTCCCAGGTAGTAGTGGCGGAATTAGACACCCAAGGGAATTTAATAGTTTCCAAAAAAATAAATAAAAATTAATTACACAAAAAGAACTTAGGTTAAATACCTAAGTCCTAAAATTTTGTCATTATCGGTGCCGAAGGCAGGAATCGAACTCGCACCTCACCACCTTTTACTTTACCTATCTTTTAAATTCCAGGAAAATCAATCTCCACTAAGCAGCCAGGGGGTATTATAAAGCTTCCATTTAAATTCGATTGAGGTTACCGCATCTCAAATATTATATAATCAATGTATTAATTGGATTAGTATACTCAATGCTCGTTGGAGGTCTGTGGAATGATAACTATAAAAATCTACTCCGATTATATTTGACCATTCTGCTATATCGGCAAAGGTATTGTC
>JAWSUQ010000002.1:0-26885 GCA_033549265.1 Bacillota bacterium | reverse complement strand
GCTGAAAAATGAATTTGACATTCAAGAGGTATGGCAAGGTCTGGAGATTCATCCGGAAACTCCGCCAGAAGGACGCGACATGAGTGAAGAGTATCCACCCCAAACTCGCAGTCAGCTTTACCAGCAATTAAATGAATCGGGAATGAACTACGGTATTAGTTTTAAGAGGAGCACTGGCTATCTGGCCAATTCCCGACTAGCTCTGGTCCTTAGTGAATATGCTAAAAAAACCGCATCCTTCGATAGTGTGCATCCAAACATATTTAAAGCTTATTTTGAAGATGGCAAAGATATTGGAGACCGGGAAGTCTTGTTGCATTTAGCTGAGTCAGTTGGCCTTTCCCGTGAGGAAGTCGAACAGGCCTGGCAAGATGAAGCATTGGAGCAGGATTTACAGGAAGTTGCCACTATTGCCTCTCAGGAAGGTACTACAGCCGTACCTACATTTATTATTAACGATAAGTACCGCATCGTAGGAGCTCAACCATACCAGGTCTTTCAAGAAACGTTGAAAAAAATAGCTGAAAAAGGCTAAGCAAAAAAGCAAGGGCAAACTTGGCAAGAATCTGCATCCTATGATATACTTGAATAAATTACTTTATAACGTTAATTATTAGTATATGTTTTTGTATATTGGAGGGTGCTTTAAAAATGGAGCAGCAACAACGTCTATATAAAATTGGCGACCTGGCCAAGCTGGCGGGTGTAACGGTGAGAACTATCCGCTATTATGAAGAATTGGGACTCCCCGATTGCCCCAGCAGAGGGGCCATGCTTTAAAAGATTTGTCATTAAAGAGATACTTTTACAATATAAACAAAATAAAAACCCATGATATTTAACAACATTAAATATCCATGGGTTTTTATTTATGTTTTACAAAAGCTAAGAGAAACCTTTATTCTAAATTAGCTATCTGATAAATTTTGAGCGTTTTTGGACTCATTTGATAGTTGCAGAGTGTCAAATTGAATAAAACACAATTGTGCCGGCTGGGGTGGAAGTCTACCTTGGTCGGTTTGTTTTTTTAGTATAACCATACAAGATCAAGGTAAAGTTTATAATGTAAGTTGATTTAAAATTCTAATGCAATTTATAAAACCATATAATTTGGGTATAATAACTGCAATGTTCGACAATGAAAAGAAAGGTGTGAAAATATGGTTTGGGAAGGTTGGCCATTATCACGAATATTGCTCCTTTTAGTTGGTCTGATTTTGTTAGCAATTACGCTTCAAGTTACCATGTTCCATTATCGGCAGAACTTCCGTCACTGGGCTCAATGGGTTCCAGTGTTAGGAGCTCCTATTTTTGGACTTTTTGCTATGGCTGCTACTTTTATCAATCAAGAATGGTTTAATTGGGTTTTGACAGCATTATTGGGTGTTGGTCTACTAGCTAGTATATTAGGTTTTACCCTTCACTTTCACGGGGTAGGAGAACGAGTCGATGGATATCGTATTAATAATTTTCTAGTGGGACCTCCGATAGTTCTACCTATGATGATAGGTGCTATGAGTCTATTAGGTTTATTGGCCATTTTTTGGAGGTGAAGATAACAAATGCCTAGAGTTGAAACACATTACCCATCCTACGACATCATGGCACTACAAGATGAATGGGATTCAAACACAAAGGAGATTGTAAAAAAAAGGCTAGGGCCATTTTCAAAACCCAAGTTTCTGAAAGAAAAAGAGGTAACACTTTTAGCCAAAATTTCGGAACACCTTACGTTTGATAATCGAGACGAAATAATTCAATGGATAATACATCATGCTGATCAAAAATTACAGACTGTGATTGGAGAAGGAGAGAAAAAGCCCGAAGCACCTGCGGAGAAGGTTCTAGTTAGGAAAGGTTTAGAAGCTATTGATAAATTAGCTGAGACTAAATACGGCAAGGAGTTCTTGAAGATTGATACTAAAGAGCAGTTCGGGATTTTAGCGGCCCTACAATTAGGTAAGGCTGATCAACTTCCAGAATGGTCAATAATTCCTCAAAAAGAGTTATTTAATAAGCTGGCTGAAATAGCAATTTCAGCTTATTACTCTCATCCAACTGTTTGGTCTGAGATAGGCTATGGAGGTCCTGCTTACCCAAGGGGCTATTACAGAATAGAATTTGGTTTAGCTGATCCCTGGGAGGCTAAAAAAGAAGGTTCTCTTCCCTCGGGATTTGGAGAGGAGGAGAAAAGAAATGGAGAATAAAGACCCCATTAAGCATCATTGTGTCCATTATGATGAAAATCGATTTGATAGCATGAAGCACAGAAAATTCGGTGACAAAGAAGTAGATGTCTGTATTGTAGGTGTTGGTGCTGCAGGGGGAGTGCTAGCCTATGAGCTTAGTAAGGCAGGTTTAGAAGTAGTTGGAATTGATGCCGGGCCATTTTGGAACCCCCAGTCAGACTTTGCCAGCGATGAATTATATACACATACCTTGAATTGGCAGGACACCAGACTCACCACTGGTAAAAACCCTTTAAAGTTTGGTCACAATAACTCAGGTCGGGGCGTTGGCGGCGGTACCGTACATTTTACAGGAGTGTTTTATCGTTTTCACGAAAGCGACTTTAGAGTCAAAACGCAGGACGGGGTTGCAGATGATTGGCCAATAAGCTATCAGGATTTGGAACCTTATTATGCAAAGATTGAGAATGACATTAAAGTATCAGGGCCAAAGTATTTTCCTTGGGGACCTTTTAACGGACCTTATCCATATCCAGAAAGAAATCCTATCAGCGCTAATGCTCAAACCTTTCGAAAAGGCTGTGAAGTATTAGGTATCCGTAGTACGGTTGCCCCTTTAGCTATTTTATCTGCACCCTTTGACGGACGACCTCCTTGTATCAACAGAGGCTTTTGTAATCAAGGATGTATGCCAAACTCAAAATTCAGTACTTTAATTCAACATGTTCCTAAAGCAATTAAACATGGAGCTGAAATATTAACTGATTCCATGGTAACGAGGATTATGGTGGATAAAAGTGGCAAGGTAACAGGAGTAGAGTTTAATCATGATGGTAAGAACTATCAACAATTGGCAAGGGTGGTAATTGTCTCTAGCTTCGCCGTAGAATCCCCAAGATTGTTACTAAATTCAGCCTGTCCCCAGTACCCAAATGGACTTGCAAATAGCAGCGGCATGGTGGGGAAATGCCTGATGCCTCACAGCGGGCATGACATATTTGCCAAATTTGATGATGAAATTAGATTATATAAAGGTACTCCAGTCCTCGCCTGTACTCAAGAATTTTATGAAACTGATGCTACTAGGGGATTTGTGAGAGGATATACCTTCAATGCTCACGGGAATAGACCTATGGGTTTAGCCAAAAATCTTGCTACTCAAGCAGGATATTGGGGAAAAGAGCTACAGGATATAATGCGTGATTTTAACTTTTATGCTCAAATAACACTAGTTGGAGAAGTCTTGCCCTCAATGAGCAATACAATTACCTTGTCAACAGAAAAAGATGAATATGGTTTGCCCCGGGCTGTATCAACCTTTAGTTATGGAGAAAATGATAACAAACTTATTAATCATGCTGTAGAAAATGCAAACAAAATTTTAGAAGCAGCTGGGGGTAAGCCCGCATTTGTTGTTTCAGATACAGGTCATTTAATGGGAGGATGTCGAATGGGTAATAACCCTCAGAATTCAGTTGTGAGTGGCTTTTGTCAAAGCCATGATATACCAAATCTATTTATTTGTGATGCAAGTGTATTTGTAACTTCGGGTGGAGCTAATCCTACAGAAACTGTTATGGCAATTGCAGCTCGCACAAGTGACTATCTAGCTAGTAAAATGGGCGGCGGTAATTTAGTACATGAAAAGTGATAAATACTAACAAAAGGACAAAAATAAGCTGGGACTTGCACTCCCAGCTATTTTATATATTTTAACTTTTTTATACCTTATTTTGCAGGTTGCTGTAGCGCCTCTATTTCCAGGAATATCTCTCTAAACAAAAAAAGGCTATAAGCCTTGTTTTTACTTGGTGCCGAAGGCGGGAATCGAACCCGCACGAGTGTTACCTCACTGGATTTTGAGTCCAGCGCGTCTGCCAGTTCCACCACTTCGGCATGTTTTTCTGTCTTATGACACTTATTCATATTATCACAATCTTTATTTTTTTGCAAGTAATTTTATTTTTATAATTATGGCAAAAACTATGGATACTATTAAATATAAATATTTAGACGAACTATCTTCAGCGTTTAATACTGGAGGTGTATGATTAAATGCCAAGAATCCTTATAGCCGATGACTCAGCTTTTCAAAGACAAGTCATTAAAGGGATAGTCTCCTCCGCTAATTATCAGGTTGCAGGAGAAGCAGTTAATGGTAAACAAGCTGTAGAATTATATGTTAAGCTGGCTCCTAATTTAGTAACTATGGATATGACAATGCCTGAATTGAATGGTATAGATGCTTTAAAAGCAATTAAAGCCTTGGACCCAAAAGCAAAAGTTTTAATGGTGACTGCCATGGGTTACCAGGAATATGTAATAGAGTGTCTACAGCTAGGGGCATCAGGGTTTGTAGTAAAACCATTTACTAAAGAGCAGCTTTTAGATCAAATCAAAGCCTGCTTATCTTGAATTAATACGATTTAGTTAAATTACAATTATCCATTTTTAGGAGGATTTTTAGATATATTAGGCGAAAAATTATTTTTAAGACTATATGAAGCAAAACTTGGTCAATTAAAGGAGGTAAGTATGAAAAAAATTAAAGAGAATGTTCATTGGCTTGGAGTAACTGATTGGACTATAAAATATTTTCATGGCTATGGCTATTCTACTCACCGTGGTACTACCTATAACTCATATCTGATTAAGGATGAAAAGATTGCTTTGATAGATGCTGTTTGGGGGCCCTACGCTGAAGAGTGGCTTGAAAATCTGCGACAGCTAGTGGATCTAACTAAGATTGACTACGTTGTATGTAACCATGCTGAAACTGACCACTCTAGCGGTTTAGTAGCATTAATGAAGCATATTCCCAATGCAGAAGTAATTGTATCACCTAAGGGAAAGGAAAATGTATACAAGCAGTATCATCAGGATTGGAATTTTAAGGTAGTCAAAACCGGTGATAAAATAAGCCTTGGCAAGAATGAGCTTATCTTTATTGAGTCCAGTATGCTTCACTGGCCTGACAACATGATGACCTATCTAACGGGAGAAAATATTCTATTTTCCAATGATGCTTTTGGGCAGCACTATGCTTCTTCATCAATTTTTAACGATGAGGTGGATTTAACAGAGGTGTATCAGGAATCCTTGAAGTATTATGCCAATATCCTTACTCCCTTTAGTAAGCTGGTTATGAAAAAAATCGATGAAATCAAAGGCTTTAATTTGCCTCTTGATATGATTGCACCTAGCCACGGCATCATTTGGCGTGATAACCCGCTACAAATAGTAGAAAAATATTATCAATGGGCTGATAACTACTCAGAGCCAAAGGCAGTGGTGCTATTCGACACTATGTGGGAAAACACAGAAAAAATGGCTGCAGCTATTGTCAAAGGCTTAGATGCGGCGGGAGTAGACTATAAAGTACACCACGTAGTAAAGTCAGATAAAAATGATATGATTTCGGATATATTTAAAGCTAAAGGAGTCATTGTAGGTTCTCCTACAATAAATAATCGCTATCTACCTACCACTGCACCTATTTTAGAGGAAATTCGTTGCTTAAAGTTCTCTAACAAAATGGGGGCAGCCTTTGGCTCCTTTGGCTGGAGTGGCGAGTCTCCGAAGCTCTTGGAGGAGCACTTAGCAGCCTCTAAATTTGAAATAGTACAGGAAGCTTTACGAGTTAAATTTACTCCTACCGAAGACGAATTAACAGCTTGCTTTGACTTTGGCAAGGCATTTGGGGAAAAGATACTCAGTTCATTTTAAAAAAAAGCTAATAATATAAGCTGAATAAAAGAAAGGCAGCGGCTAATTACTAGTTGCTGCCTTTAATTTAAAGAAATATATTTATGTTATTATTTTTTGTTAAGAGAGGGTCGAAACATTAGCTGTCATTGTTACTTTTGGCTTTGGGGGACGAGGACCAAAGTACTGGAAGTAGTCCACTTTTATCCGACCGTTGTATAGCTTTCTCTTTTTTGAGGCTGGCTTGCCAAATAGATTTTCAAACTGGGGATGCGAGGTGATAATATAGTAGGACCAAGTATCTAGTCTACTAAAAGCCTTACCCATATCCCGATACAGCTGCTCTACTTCCTCTTTCTCCCCAAGTCTTTCGCCATAAGGCGGATTGCATATTATCTTCCCATATTTTCTCTTAGATTGAAGCTGAGTCACATTTTGCTCCTGAAAGTGAATTAGCTGGTCTACTCCTGCTTCATAGGCATTTTGTCTCGCCAGCTTTAATACCCTATAGTCAACGTCAGTACCGATTATTTGCAGCTCCTGATCGTACTTTGCCAAGTCATGTGTTTCCTTTCTAGCTTCTCGCCAGAGTTCCTTAGGAATATTGGGCCAGGCTTCAGCTACAAACTCTCGGTTCATACCAGGTGCAATGTTCTGCCCAATTAGGGCTGCTTCGATAGGGATAGTGCCAGAGCCACATAAAGGATCAATCAGAGGTGTATCGGGATACCAACGAGAAAGCATTATCAGAGCAGCAGCTAATGTTTCCTTTAAAGGCGCCTCTGCCGCAAGCTCTCTATACCCTCTTTTATGTAAACCAGCGCCGCTTGTATCAATAGTTAAGGTTACTATATCCTTAAGCAATGCTACCTCTACTTTATACATAGGACCGGTTTCCTCAAACCACTCCTTTTTGTATTTAGCTTTAAGGCTTTCAACAATAGCCTTTTTTACTATAGCTTGACAGTCTGGCACACTAAACAAAGTGGACTTTACCGATTTTCCCTCCACCGGAAAGTTTGCATCAGGGGGTATCCAATCTGACCAGGGCAGAGCTTTAGTCTGCTCAAAGAGCGCCTCAAAGGTGGTGGCCTTAAATTCACCTATTTTAAGCCTTACTCTATCAGCAGTCCTGAGCCAAAGATTAGTTCGACAGATAGCTCCTAAGTCAGCTGTAAAGGTAACTCTGCCATTCTCTACTACCATATCCTCATAGCCTAACTCTTTTACCTCTTGAGCCACTATTGCTTCTAACCCAAAGGTCGCAGTAGCAATTAATTCAACTTTTGTCATATTGCATCACCTATACTCTTCGTATTTTTCTTTCTAAATCTTAGTTAAAAATAATTAGACTGATAACTTGTTATATTATTATCAGCCTTAGCGAACTTTTTTATAATTAAATAGTGATAAAGGAAAACCGTATTATATTAACTATCTTGACTTAACCTCAATGCCACCCATAAAGGCTCTAGCCTGTATCCTCAATACTTTTTTACCATTATCAATATCTCCAGCGGACATAGTTTTATTGCCAATAATACCACCTGTTCCTTCACCTAAAAATTCTACTCCACCTAAAACTGCCATACCTTCACATATGATCGGCAGACCTTTAGGAACGATAATTTCTATGCCACCCATGACTGCAGTTAGGTCCAACACAGTTTCGCCCTCTGGCACCTCTGCCTTTGTAATATCAAGCTCAATCCCACCCATGATTGCATAATATGAATCACTTTTCAAATCCCAAGAGGAGGATTTACCTTGCTCTACTCCACCCATGATAGCTACATGACTTTTTCCCGATAATGTTGCTTTTCCTCTAAGAAAATTAATGCCTACTAAAATTAGAATTGCTGGCCAAAATACCTTCCAGATAAATGACATGTCTATTGTTAGCCAACCTAAATTTCTACCTAAAAATGCTATCCCTACAAAAGTTAAAATGGCGCCAATGATTATCTCACCTTGGGAAGCATGCCTTTTAACATTGTTACCACTACGACAAAATGGCGAAAAAATATGCTCTATGCCCCAAAATACTAATAATATGGGCCAATATGTACTTATTAAGCTTCCAATCTCAATTTCAGTAATGCCAAAATTATTAAATAATAGTACTACACCAGTAATAATAACTGCTAATCCAAATAAATATCTCCCCATAACCTTTCCCCCTTTAGCTGTGACAAATGTTTCTTAAATATTATTCCTTGTCCTAGTGTTATTTCCTCTATTTTAAAAAACGCCAGTTTAGTTAATTTTATAGCCCCAGTTCTTCTCCTACAATAACCACGGAAACTAATGGCGAATACACCTCATTATCTAGTTGGTATTGAATTATTGTCACCTTATTGCAAATTCTCCATTTAGAAGCGCAGTCTTGACACTTTCCAGTAGCATTACAAGGGGGAGCCGGATCAAAATGAGGATGCCTTTTTACGTTCATTGGCGCAGCTTCCCGTGAAATCCGCCTTAAGGCATCTTCAAGATTATCAACAATTTTGTTCACTCCAACAGCTACAATAACTTTGTCTGGACCAAATAGCATAGGAGCTACACGATTGCCTACGCCGTCAACATTAACTAGCTTTCCATCTAAAGTCACTGCATTAGTACCGGTAATAAATACGTCTGCTGTTAAAGCCCTTTTCCGTACCTTAATGCTCTCTTCTTTAGTAATTCCAGGCTCCCAAGGGTCTAAAAAGGTATAGGGCCCTTGCTGCATAGCCTTTACTACCCCAATAGCTTTCATAGATTCGGAATCACCAAAGCCTACTACACTTTCCTCAGGAATCATATCCATAATATGCTGATAGGCCCGTTTTTTATCTGCAATAAACACAGCTTCAATATTGTTCTTTTTGAGATTATTGACGGTTTCTTCTGCCCTTTTTTCCATCAGCCATTTTCTGTATTCCTTCATTGCTCTTCCCCCTTCTATTTTAATGCTTTTTGGTATACCTCAAAATAAGTATTGATTTCTGAATCAATTGACTTTTGGCTTGCTTGTATTTTTGCTTCAGTTCCTAGCCTTAGTCTGGTTTCCTTCTGTTCAGCTAATACATTAGCTAAATTAATAAATTCTTCGTTAGTTTTAAATAAAAAACCATTTTCCCCATTAACAACTATGGCTCTATTGCCTGCTATATCCCTTGCTAATGCTGGTATCCCTAGGCTCATGGCCTCTAAGATGGTATTGGGCATCCCCTCTGTAAGGGAGGTGTTAATGACTACATCAGCTGCTGCCAAAAGCTCTGGCATCTGAGCATATGGAATTTCCCCTACATACTGAGCCCATGGTAGTTGAGACAGCTTTTGCTTCAGCTGCTGAGCCATACTGTCATCTAAGACAGGTCCTGCCATGATTAGCCTAATCTTTGAATTATGCTTTCTGACTTCAGTTAATAAGTCTACTGCCTCTAATGGTCCTTTTACAGGGCGAATACCTCCTGCAAATATAAATAATATTTCTTCCCTCTTGATATGCCATTTGCTACGTAAAAGAGCAGGCTGTAATTTAATTTCCTTAAAATTCAAGGCGGCCTGCTGTGGTATCACCTGGATTTTATTTAGCGGAAGGCCTTGATCAATTAATATCTGTTGTGCCTCTTGATGAAATACTATTAGACTATTTGCTTGTTGCAGAAATCTCTTAAATCCAGCTCCCCCTTCATCTTGCATAAGCATAGCTACATCAGTACCAGTAAAGCTAATGACCCAAGGAGTATTTGCCTCCTGCAACAGCTGTTTTAGGGAAAAAGCTGATTTATAAGCATGAAAGCAGTGAACTAAATCAAACTGCTTGAGTAATAAACTATTAACCTGACTAGCTTCTATAGTACTGACTTTAACCAATTTTTTTTCTACTCCGTTAGCTACACGCTGGGCTGTTACCCAATTACCGCCAGTTGTTTTGGTATTAGGGGGTAAAATCATTAATACTTTTATTTTTTGTCCGTTCATTTTCTGTCCTTTCATAGCTGCAATATAGTACTTTAATAAAAGAATAACAAAGCAATATTTAGAAATCAATGAAATTTATCAGAATAAGTTCACAATCTTAATCTTTTCATGTTACTATTAACATAGCTGATTAAAATAGTAATTGTTGGCTTTATTAATATTATTAAAGGATGGATTTCATGAAAACAAAACTACTGCTAATTAAAGCACCAATATTAGTGGTTTTATTTTTATTAGCTCTCTTTTTTGAAGATGCTGCCTCAGAGCGTCTTGCTATTCTAATAGTGATCTTTACTGGCTTGTTAGCATGGAGCTTTCTCCGTCCCCGCTTTAGCCAGCTACAATATTTATTTATATTAGATATCTTGTTTATTTTGCTATTAGAATATCATTCTAAGTTTGTAATTAATTATTTTTTTCACAGCCTATACATAGTCCTGTTATTAGAAGCGGGCTATTTATTAAATAGATACTACGGCAACTTGGTTAATTCCTTAATAGTTGTAGCTGCCTTAGGCAAATTTTTTTGGGCCCTTTCCTTTCAAATAAATGCCCGCACTATATCCGAGCTTTTATTCAACCTGTTTGCCCTAGCTTTTTTGATTTCTTTAAATAACTACAGTCACCTGCAGCGAGAAGAAAAAAGTACTAATAAGCTGCTCTACCAAGAACTTTTAACAGCCCATCAAAAGCTTAAGATATATACTCTGCGGGCTGAGGAAGCTGCAATCTTAGAAGAGCGGACCAGAATTGCCCGAGAAATGCATGATACCATTGGTCATCAACAAACCTCAATAATTATGCAACTAGAGGTATTAAAGGTTCAAGCTGAAGAGCTTGCCCATGAACACCAGCAATTCTATAAGCTTCAGCCTAAGCTAGAATTGATACTAGAGACAGCTCGGCAAAGCCTTGGAGAAACCCGCAAGGCTGTTAATGCCCTGAAGGGAACTGAATTTGATGGAATTAACGGTATAAAAGAGCTGATTAATCGGTTTACTAAGACAAATAATGTTATCGTAGCATTTAATTCATTAGACATTCCCTTAGCTCCCGAGGAAAGCTATACCCTTTATCGCTTAGTTCAAGAAAGTCTGACAAATAGCCTTCGTCACGGAAGGGCCACTGAGATATCTATAGATATTTTACTAGCTTCCCAGGCTTTACATTTCCGGATATGGGACAATGGCAAAGGTGCTGATGGTTCAATATTAGAAGGATTTGGTCTGAAAAATATGAGAGAGAGGCTTGAGAATCTAGGGGGAGCTTTAGCGGTTGTAGCATACGATCCTTTTACATTAGAAGGCTCATTCCCCTTAAGGCGGGTACGGAATGAGATAGAAAGGTGTGGTTTGAGTTGATAAAGGTTGCTTTAGTAGATGATCAGGAAGTAATTCGTCAAGGGCTTACTGCTATTTTAGAGAGAGATAATGATTTAACAGTGGCAGCTGAGGCTGCTAATGGTGAAGAAGCCTATCAGGTATGTAAGTGGTGTCAGCCTGAGATAGTTTTAATGGATATAAAAATGCCCCTACTCAATGGAGTAGAAGCTACTAAAAAAATAAAAAGAGATTTTCCCCATATAAAAATCATTATCTTAACTACTTTTTCAGATGATGAGTACATATTTGAAGCATTAAGACAAGGTGCTTCTGGCTATCTTCTTAAAGATGCTCACCCTGCTAAAATTATTGAAGCAATTAAAGAAGTGGCAAAAGGCGGTGCCTTGATCCAGCCTGAGGTAGCCCAAAAGGTTATTCAGCAATTCTGTAGCCTCAGCAAGTCAAGCAGTGCTGAACAAGACCCAAAACTAAACCTCTTGACTGCTAGAGAGCTTGAAATTCTTACATTACTTGGACATGGCAAATCAAATCAAGAAATAGCTGAAGAATTGATTATAACTTTGGGAACTGTAAAGAACCATTTAAGTAACATTCTAGTCAAGCTGGAGCTCCGGGATCGTACTCAGGCCGCCATTTTTGCCCTAAAGAATCATTTGTTATAATTTAATCATATATGCGCCTTAAGACAGCTTGAATCCGCAGCACTAATTCAGCAGGATTAAAGGGCTTAGTCAAATAATCGTCTACACCCATTCTAAATCCTAGGAGTTTATCTAATTCATCTCCTCTGGCAGATAATATAATAATAGGCACATTTGACCATTGCCTAATCAGTCTACAGACCTCAAATCAATCTAATTTAGGTAGCATCAAATCTAATACTACCAATGTTGGCTGTTCATTTTCAAATTGAGCCAGAGCTTCCTCGCCATCAATTGCTGTCACTATTTCAAATCCTTCTTTAACTAATCGGTACTTTAAAAAGTAATGCTCGTAGTTGTTTTTGTATTTGTCCGTCCGATTCGACTAATAAAACTGTTTCCATCTGGCATCACCCCCAGTTTATGCATGTGTTCCCTTTGATAGCTATGTTAAAATTATCTATGACTAAAGTCATAGATAATCATTAGGAAATTATATCTTAGGTGTGATTAATTAAGTGGCTCTACCAGTTATAATTAAGGTACAAAGTAGAATTAAATAGGGGGTTGATTTACATGTATAAAAACCTAGCAATACTGACAGTACTGCTCTTATTATTAAGCAGCTTGATCCTTGGCTGTGGCGTCAATGCCTGGAGCACCTATTCTAAGGCAGTAGAAAAAACTGAGAATATGACCAGCGGAAAAAATAGCTTTCAGTTAGAGCTAAGCTATTCAGGCGATAATAACCTTACCGAAAATCTAGGACAATTGATGATGGAGGAGCTTCGGTTAGAAACCCAATTTGATAAGCATCAAGGGCTTTTCTTCACTGATATGTATGCAAAAATAAATGGTATGGGAGTTGATGGTAAGTTCTATCAGGAAGGCAGTGAACTTTTTCTGGTAACACCACTGCTGCCAAAGGTCTTAGTTTTAAATACTGCTCAGCAGGAATTAGGCGTAGAAGGCTTGCCTAGCTTTGATCTAGCTCCAGAAACCCATCTAAACTTAGCTGATCTATGGCGAGGCTTTATTACTAGTGATGATGTTTCTTCTTTAGGGAATGTATTATTATCAACTGCCGACGGCGAAGTAAAAGCCAAAAAATTTACTATCGCCTTGACTGAAGAACAATTGCGCCCCATCCTGCTAGAAAGCCTTGACTTAATAGCCAATGACCCTAATATAGCTTCTTGGGATTTAACCTATCAGCAGGAGCTTGATTTAAGCATTGACCTTTTAGAAGCTTTTGCCAATGTAGAAAAATGGCTTACTAATGGCACTTTAGTCAATATCGATTATTTAGCCTTTATCAATAGAGATAATTACATTATCGAAGAGCGGGCAGCTGTCACAATTGATTTATCGTCAATAGAAAAAAATCTCGGTGAGTTGCAGATCAACTATACTATTAACCGTTGGCATATTAACAAAGAAGTAGCTATAGATTTTCCTCTCTTAACAACCGACAATACTATCACTTTAGAAAACCTCTCATTAGAAAACGTCAGCTTTAACAATAAGGAGGTCCTTAATCATGATTAATTTCATGGAAGCTAACAACCTTACTAGGAACTTTAACAAACTTATAGCAGTAAATAAAATAAATTTTCATATTAGAACTGGAGAAATATTAGGTATCCTTGGTCCTAATGGAGCAGGTAAGTCAACTACTATTTCCATGCTCTCCTCACTATTAGCACCTACTTCTGGCGACATCCTGCTTAACGGTGAAAGTATATTAAAGGACAACGCTACCTTGAGAAGAATATTGGGAGTTGTTCCCCAGGATATTGCGCTCTATCCTGATCTTTCGGGTCAGGAAAACCTAGAGTTTTTTGGCAGGGCCTATGGGCTTAGAGGCGGACAATTGAAACAGCGAATAAATGAGGTTCTTAATTTGGTAGGCTTAACAGAAAAAAAGAATCAGCTGGTTGCTTCTTATTCAGGAGGCATGAAAAGGAGAATAAACATCGGCTGTGCCCTGATGCATGATCCAAAGCTGCTAATTATGGATGAACCTACTGTGGGGATTGACCCCCAGTCTCGTAATCATATCCTAGAAACAGTAAAGCAATTAAATCAACAGGGCATGACTATCATTTACACCAGTCACTATATGGAAGAGGTAGAGCTCTTATGTCAGCGGATTTACATTATGGATCATGGCCAAATTATTGCCACCGGTACTAAGGATGAGCTAAAGGCCTTAGTGGCCAGTGAATACACTATTGAAGTACAGGTGGCTCTAATTAAAGACAGCTTTTTAACTAAGATAAAGGAGTTAAGTTGGGTAAAGGAGACTTTATTGGCTGATAATATAATCACCATTATCGGTAAGAAAAACGATAATGGAGTTACTGAGGTATTCAAGCTGGCTAGTGACATGAAAATTGAACTTTGCGGGATAAATATAAAAACCCCTACCTTGGAGGATGTATTTTTAAGTCTAACCGGTCGAGGCTTACGTAATTAGGGGGGATTCTAGATGTTAATACATATAATCGTTAAAGATTTAAAGCGAATGGCCCGAGATCGAAAAGCACTAATTATTATGCTACTAATGCCTGCAGTTCTCACCTTAATCATCGGTAACACCGTAGGGAATATGCTAACAGATACTCAAAGCCTTGCGCCTGCTGAAGTTAGGATTGTTTCATTAGGGGAGAAGGAAGCTGATATGAAGAGTTTAAGGGCTTTTTTATCTAATGAATTTATTCAATTGGAGGATCCTGAAGAAGTATTAGAAAGCATATCCCAATTTGATCCGGAACAGATTCTAATGGATGAGGTATTGCAAAATGAGTTAGTCAAGGAAATTATAATTGCCCAAAAAACAGATTTAGCTACAGCTGAAAAACAGCTTCAACAGGGTCAAGCTACTGCCATAGTTATCCTGCCAGAAAATTTCACTTATGACACCTTGATAAATTATATTACTCCTTTTCGTAATCCTATAGAAATTCAAGTGTTGATAAACCCCAACCATCAATTACGGGGGCAAATAGTCGAAAGTATTATCGCCAATTATGCTGATTATCTTTCAGCAGGGATTATTGGCAAAAACACGTATTTGGAGCTAGCAATAGAGCAATCAGCGGGAGCTGATGCTTATAATCAGCTAGAGCAAGTAATTAATCAGCTGTTTGAAGACAAAAGAGCTGAAATAAATGTGGTTACTAAAACTATAGAAAATAAAAGACCCATCTCAGGTGTGCAATACTACTCAGTGGGGATGGCCACCATGTTCATTCTATTTACTGCAGGGTTTGGCTCCAGTTACTTTATTGGCGAACGACAGCAATATACTTATGACCGCCAGCTCTTGGCAAATATTAGCCATTGGGAAATGCTCTTAGGCAGAATCTTAGCTACCGCTGTATTTGCTTTCTGTCAGCTTCTTGTGCTGATACTATTTTCAATGCTAATACTAAAGGTTTACTGGGGTAATATTACTTTAGTAATCCTGCTGGCTATGACAGTAGCCCTAGCCATTGGGGGATTGACCTCTCTCCTATCAGCCCTCAACATGTTTTTTAATAGCGAGAAGGCTACTAAAATTTTTGATAACATGATTGTTCAAATCATGGCCTTGGTCGGTGGCAGCTTCTTCCCAGTCTGGGCCTTGCCAGAGATTCTTAATAGTTTAAGCAAGTTTACTATAAACGGTCAGGCATTGTCCGGCTTCTTAATGATAATGCAAGGCTATCTGTTGGCAGACTTAACGGGAATCCTTGTCAGCCTGTCTGTTATCACTTTACTTATTAGCTGTGGAAGCGCCGGTCTTATGTGGCTTAGCTTGAGGAGGATATAACTATGTGGGCTATTTTATGGTGTCGAATACTGCTCCTGCGAAAAAACTGGAAGATTATTTGCTTAATGGCTATACTGCCCTTTGTTTTCATCTTTGCCTTCAGCAACACCGGGGGTACAGCTAAAATCACCTTGCCTATAGTTGATCTTAGCAGCAATAGAGACAGTCAACATCTAGTTAATCTATTAAAGGATCAGCCTCAATTTATTATTTTGGAAACGGATGAACCAGAAGCTATTCGTCAGGTAGCAGAAAATTTAACTGAACTAGCTATTATCATCCCAAAGAATTTTAATCAAGGTAAAGAAAATAGCGCTGTAGTAGTGGAGTTAGTTAAGGTAAAGGATTCTGTAACAACCATAACAGCAGAAAATGCTCTCAAAAACAGCTTGTCCAAACTACAGATAAATTGGCACATCACAGCAGTATCAGTGGAAAATCTAGCCCAAGTAGCAACTTTATCTGCTTTTGAAACAGAGGCAGCTTCATCGAGAGCTTTTAGCATAGCTAACCAACAATGGCAAAACCGTTTACCTGTCAAGGTCACTACATTGTATTTTGACAGCGGCCAAGCCAGTACGGAGAACTTAGTTCATACTACTCTTGGCATGGCCCTGATGTTCACTATCTTTACAGTAACAATTAGCATAGGAGAACTGGTGGAGGATAAGCGGTTAGGAATATGGCATAGGCTCCTAATGTCCCCCCTGGCTAAATATCAACTATACATAGGTAATTTTATTTATTCCTTCTTAGTTGGTTTCTCTCAGATAAGCATCCTAATTATTGGGAGCAAATTGCTGTTTAATGTGCCCTGGGGCAATAATCTGCCGGCTGTGCTAACTGTCTTTGCTATGTATATTTTGGTAGTTAATTCAATAGGTTTAATGCTAGCAGTTGTAGCCTCCACACCTCAGCAGCTCCAAAGTATAATTCCCGTTATTGGTGTAAGTACCAGTATGCTAGGGGGTGCATTTTGGCCTTTGGAGATAGTAAATTCCGAAATAATGCTATTTCTGGCAAAGCTTACTCCTCAGAGCTGGGCTATTAGCTCATTAAAGCAAATTATTTTCCAGAACCATGGTCTTGAATCTCTCTATTTGCCGCTGGCAGCGTTACTGTTAATGGCAGTATTCTTTAGCGGGATTAGCTTAGTATTAATAGAGAGAAAGCAATGATGCTTTCTCTCTATTAATACTTATGCGCTTTTACCATCTTACCCAAGCTAATAAATATAAACCCATTAAGATTAATACTGTACCACTGATGTAATTTACATATTGAGTATACCGCTGTAGCTTAGGCAAACCCTTAAGTAGTGCTGTAAATGTCCCTACTATTAGTAGTGGCAATCCATGACCAATTCCATAAATAAATAACAACGAGCTCCCGTAAAACAGCTCTCCTTGTACCGCTACATAGGTCATAATCACTGCCAACACTGGAGTGGCACATGGTGAGGCAACCAATCCAAAAAAAAAGCCCATTAAAAAGGCGCCGGGATAACCACTAAGCCTTAATGGCATTTGCTTTATACCAGGAATATTAAAGCTTAATACCCCTAATAGCTGTAGTCCCATGATAATAGCCACAACAGCTAATATATAGTACCAGCTAGGACCAATCTGACCAAAGACTTTGCCAAGGGAAGCAGCTGCTAATCCCAGGATGGCAAAGGTTGTGGCTAGGCCAAGCACAAAAGTTAACGATAGTGTAAATCCCTTAGTTTTAGAGCTATCACTGTATCCACCAATATAGCCTACCATTACTGGCAGCATCGACAAGATACAGGGACTGATGCTAGTGACAATCCCCCCTAAAAAAATAATCCATAATGTAATAGCCGACTTTCCAGCAATAGCTTGTGGTATAGTTTGGGTAAAAAAGATTTCCAACATGTTAAGCCTCCATTTTTAAGGATTTACCAGCTTATAGCAGATCCTTTATCCGTTGCTCTAGCCTCTCATATGATTGCCCTCCTGAATCTTCACCAATAATCTCACCGTTAGAGTCAATATAAAAAAAGGCAGGAATGTAATATACTCCAAAGTCCTGGGCCATCTGCTGACCTTCAGGATCATCTACATCAACAATAATAAACTGAATTTTTTTCTCGTATTTTTCCTCTAGAGCCAATATCACGGGCTCCATTTGTACACAGGTACCTCACCATGAAGCATAGAACTCTATAAATATTGGCTTACCGCTAGCTAAGGCCGTCTGATAAGCCTGATAGGGCTCAGGAGTTACTGCAAATACCCTTGGAAAAAACACCGGCTTTAACATTATCCCAGCTACTGCTAGTAAAACTATGGTTACAATTATTACTTTATTTCTCATCTTCTATAGATTCCCCTCCCATTACTCATTATGTTTCTTTCCCTTATTCTATCACAGTAGAAGTTTAAATCTGTGAATATTTTGTTAAAATTATTTAGCAAAGTAGACTAAGTTATAGAATAATAGAATAATAATGCTTACATTCGTATAATTTTTTCTTGGCAATCAAAATATTCTATGCTATAATAATCATTAATACTAATTTAATAAATAATTCGATGACAAGGAAAAGTAAGTAAGAACCAGGCTTTACAGGGAGAAGGTGTCGGCGACTGGAAGCACCTTTAAAATCTGACTAACTGAAGTTCTCCTTGGAGAAGTAAGCTGAATTCACGGCATTATTTGTCATGATAGTAGGTTTTACCGGTCTCTTCCACCGTTATTAGGAAGCGGGTATGGGCTGATTATCAGTAGTACTTGTAAACGAGGGAGCCTTTTTTTAGGCTAACTAGGGTGGTATCGCGAATATAACTATTCGTCCCTATTGGGATGGATAGTTTTTTTATTTGTTTGCTATTTGGCTAAAACTAATTAATAATAAAAAGGAGGAATAAACATGATAGTAGTAATGAGAGTAAGTTCAAAGGAAAGTGAAATAAACGCGGTGAAAAGCAAGCTTGAGGGGGTAGGCTTCAAAACCCATTTAATTCAAGGTGTTGAGCGAATAGTAATTGGTGCTATCGGAGATAAGAGAGCTCTACCTTCTTTAGGAATTGACTTAATGGAAGGTGTAGAGAAAATTGTACACATTATGAATCCATACAAGCTTGTTAGCAAAGAAGTAAAGGAAAAGACTATTATTCAAATTGGCTCTACGTCTGTTGGTGGTGATATCATGACAGTGGTAGCAGGACCTTGCGCTGTAGAAAGTGAAGAACAGCTAATGGAAAGTGCTAAGGCTGTCAAGGAAGCTGGTGCTACCATGCTTAGAGGTGGAGCCTTCAAGCCCAGAACCTCTCCTTACAGCTTCCAGGGTCTCCAGGAAGAGGGCTTAAAGCTGCTGCGAGATGCCAGTAAAATATATGACCTGCCGATTGTGACAGAGGTTATGAACATAAAAACTGTTGAGCTAGTAGCAGAGTATGCTGATGTTTTACAAATAGGTGCCCGCAACATGCAAAATTTTGATCTTTTAAAAGAAGTGGGACGAATGAAAAAACCGGTAGTATTAAAACGAGGTCTATCTGCTACCTTAGAGGAATTCTTGATGGCTGCAGAGTACATCATGTCTGAAGGCAACTATGAGGTAATTCTTTGCGAAAGAGGTATCCGTACTTTCGAAACTGCCACCAGAAATACTTTAGATTTAAGTATTGTCCCATTAATTAAGCAAACTAGCCATTTGCCGGTTATAGTAGACCCCAGCCATGCCACCGGTACCTGGAAACTAGTTGCTCCAATGTCCAAAGGTTCTTTGGCTGTTGGGGCCGATGGGTTAATGATTGAAGTCCATCCAAACCCACCAGAGGCTCTTTGTGATGGCAGTCAGTCTCTAACTCCAGAAAACTTTAACAAATTAATGCAAGAGCTTCAGTCAATGCATAGTTTACTGCATGCATAAACTAAAATAAGATCTCTCATCAATAATAAAGAAGGCTGAGACAAACTCGGCCTTCTTTATTTGATCTTTTCTTCTTATAATACTCTCGTGATTCCTCTATATATTAACCCTCTATTGGTATCAATTGTTACTGTAAGACCATCATGAAGCTTGGCCATATCGTCGCCAATACCTAATACCACTGGCTTGCCCATGTTAATTGCAACTATAGCAGCATGAGAGGTGATGCCCCCTAGCTCTGTCACAATCGCTCCAGCTTTTTCAATAGCTTCCATGAAATCTCGATCCGTCATGGTTGTAATTAAGATGTCACCTTCTCTTACCTTAACCTTGGCCTCTTCACCAGAGTCAACTCGTACAACTTCGCCGGCAATTGTACCCTTCCCTATACCAGTTCCTCTTGCAAGAACTTCACCGACGATATGTACTTTCAATAAATTAGTTGTTCCAGGTACACCTACCGGTACTCCTGCTGTAATAACTACTAAGTCACCAGTAGTAATCATATCGTTCATGAGAGCCTTGGCCACCGCTTCTCGAAACATTTCATCTGTACCATCAGTCTCATTAACCATAATGGGCGCCACTCCCCAAACTAAGAGTAGCTTTCTTATTACTCTTTCACAGGGAGTAGCAGCTATGATTGGAGCATCAGGTCGATATTTGGATACCATTCTAGCAGTTGAGCCAGACTTTGTAGACGTAATAATAGCTTTAGCCCCTAAATCTGCAGCAATACTGCCAGTAGCATAGCTAATAGAGTCAGTAATAGTATGGGACGGCTCAATTTCCTTTTTGCCCTTTACTTCATTTGCTTCTAATGCTCGCTCTGCCCGTTCAGCAATTGTTGCCATTACTTTGACAGCTTCCGCCGGATAATCCCCTGCTGCAGTTTCCCCAGAAAGCATAATAGCATCTGTGCCATCAAAGATGGCGTTAGCAACATCACTTGCTTCAGCTCTAGTAGGGCGAGGATTTCGCACCATAGATTCTAGCATCTGAGTAGCAGTAATAACTGGTTTTGCCTCCTGATTGCACATTTCTATTATTCGCTTTTGCACAAGTGGAACTTCTTCAGCCGGAATTTCTACTCCCAAATCGCCTCTAGCAACCATAATGCCATCAGATATTTTCAGTATTTCCGCGATATTTTCAACACCAGCTTGATTCTCAATCTTAGAAATTATATCTATATCTGCGTTATATTCCTCTAATATTTCTCTAATAGCTAACACATCGGCTGCCTCTCTGACAAAGGATGCGGCTATAAAGTCTACCTGCTGTTCTATGCCAAATTTTATATCTGCTACATCCTGCTCAGTAATCGAGGGAAGCTGAATCTTAACTCCAGGAATATTTACACCTTTTCTGCTGGAAACTGGTCCCCCGTCCAACACCTCACAGATAATATCATCACCACTTACCTCTTTTACCTCTAAAGTTAGGAGTCCATCATCAATTAGAATTCGATTACCTGGGCCAACTTCTTGAACAAGTCCAGGATAGTTTACTTGAATCCGTTCATTGGTCCCTTCACACTCAGCTACTGTCAAAACAATCCTTTGCCCATCCTCTAAAATTGTTTTATTGTCCTTAAGCATGCCAAGCCTGATTTCTGGTCCCTTAGTATCTAGTAAAATAGCCACCTCTATTCCAGTTTCCAACGAAGCCTGTCGAATAGCTTCCATCCGTTTTAGATGTTCTGTGTGACTGCCGTGGGAAAAGTTTAACCTAGCTACATTCATTCCATTTAAAATCAGTTTTTTTAATATTTCTACTGTTTCGCTGGCAGGTCCAATAGTACATACAATCTTAGTTTTTTTCATCAGTTCATTCCTCCTTAGCTACATGGATAAAATACCAGCTAGGCTATAAACCGACATATCAATTTTATGAGGCTGGCTTAATGCATATTCTATATCGATAGCAACTGGCTTATTGCATTGCATCCCTACCATTTTATTAGTTTCTCCTCGGCGCAATACCTCCACTGCCTCAGCGCCCATCCTACTGGCCAATATCCGGTCCATTGCTGTAGGTGTGCCTCCCCGTTGGAGGTGTCCTAATACAGACACTCTTGTGTCAATGCCTATCTTTTCTTCAATCTCCTTGGCTACGTCGAAGGCACTGCCAACACCTTCTGCCACAATAATAATACTATGTAGTTTCCCTCTAGCCTGCCCTTTTTTCAGCCTGTCCACTACTAGCTCTATATCATACTTTGTTTCTGGTATAAGAATAGACTCAGCACCACCGGCTAGTCCTGCCGCCAAAGCTATATCCCCGGCATTGCGTCCCATCACCTCTAAGATAAAGGTTCGTTCATGGGAGGTAGCAGTATCTCTAACTTTGTTGATCACATCAACCACATTGTTAATAGAGGTATCATAGCCTATGGTAAAATCTGTACAAGGAATATCGTTATCAATGGTACCCGGCACTCCTACCGTTGCGATGCCAAGCTCATTTAGCTTGACTGCACCTCGAAAGGAGCCATCACCGCCAATAACTACTAACCCTTCTATTTCTTTTTCCTTAAGCTTTTGAGCAGCCTCCTGGCGCCCTTCTAAGGTCCTGAAACGCTCACATCTTGCGGTCCTAAGAATAGTTCCACCCCTTTGAATAATATCTGCCACTGATCCCCTGTTTAGTTTAGTAAATTCTCCTGCTATTAGTCCTGAGTAACCCCGGTAAACGCCAAAAACCTCCATATTATAATATAGAGCAGTTCTGACAACTGCTCTAATTGCTGCGTTCATACCGGGGGCATCTCCGCCACTAGTTAGTACTGCTATTCTCTTCAATTTGATTACCCCCATTAAGGTATTATGCGAAGTTTTTGCTAGCCTTGTGCAGCAAGATCTCCCAGCATACGTAGTTTTTGATACCTTCGCGTTAATAATTCATCTGTATTTAAATTTATTAATTGGTCCAGTTTATTTTTCATTGCTTCTTTAATAGTAACGGCCATTAGATCCACATTACGATGAGCTCCACCTAAAGGTTCTTTTAAAACTTCGTCAACAACCCCCAAGCGTTCTAAATCCTTAGCAGTAATTTTCAGAGCCTCTGCTGCATCCTGAGCCTTTGTGGCATCCTTCCACAATATAGTGGCTCCGCCTTCTGGCGATATTACTGAGTAAATTGCATTTTCCAGCATCATTAAATGATCAGCCACCCCTAGAGCCAACGCCCCTCCACTACCACCTTCACCAATTACTAGAGAAATAATAGGTACCTTCAGTTGAGCCATTTGCTGCAGGTTCTCGGCGATGGCAATTCCTTGTCCTCGTTCTTCAGCTCCTAAGCCACAATAGGCGCCTGGTGTATCGATAAAGCAGATAACAGGTCTGTTAAATTTATCAGCTTGCTTCATTAGCCTTAGAGCTTTACGATAGCCTTCTGGATGAGGCATTCCAAAGTTGCGAGCAATATTCTCTTTAGTATCTTTGCCCTTTAAGTGTCCTAGTACAGTAACTGCCCTTCCATTAAAGCTAGCAATACCGCCTATGATTGCCTTATCATCGCTATATAATCGATCACCATGAAGCACAGTAAAATCATCAAATATTCTATCTATGTAGTCTAAGGCATTAGGTCGCTCCATATGCCTTGCTATTTGAGCCTTTTGCCAGGCTGACAAATTACCGTAGATATCCTGCTTCAGTTTCATTGCTTTATTCTCTAAGGTAGCTATTTCTTCAGAAAAATCAATTCCTTTCTCATTGGTGAAGGTTCTTAATTCTTCTATTTTAGCCTCTAATTCCATTATCGGCTTTTCAAAATCCAAAGGTGTATTTGGCATATTGTCACCCCCCCTAACTGTGTAATGCCAACAGCTTAGCTAAAGTCGATTTAAGCTCGTTCCGATGTACTACCATATCTAATAATCCATGTTCCAATAAAAACTCTGCCCTTTGAAAACCAGTTGGCAGCTTTTGACGTATAGTCTGCTCAATAACTCTAGGTCCAGCAAAGCCGATTAAAGCCTTAGGCTCTGCAATAATAATGTCTCCTAATGAGGCAAAGCTGGCAGTGACGCCACCGGTAGTTGGGTCAGTGCAAACTGAGATAAACAAGAGGCCTTCTTCACTAAGCTTATTTAAGGCAGCACTTGTCTTTGCCATTTGCATCAGTGATAAAATTCCTTCCTGCATCCTGGCACCACCGGAAGCAGAAAAGACGATTAATGGCAGCTTTCTAGCAACAGCTTGCTCAATAGCCAGGACAAGCTTTTCTCCTACCACCATCCCCATACTTCCCATAAAGAAATTGGGGTCAATCACCACAAAAATACAAGGATTGCCACAAATGTTTGCAGTCCCAGTTAAAATAGCTTCCTTAAGGCCTGTCTTTTCCTGCTCTCGCTTAAGCTTTTCCTCATACCCAGGAAATTCCAAAGGATTTCCTCCTACTATCTGGTCATTAAAGGATTGAAAGCTACCTTCATCAGTAAAATATAATACTCTATCCTTAGCATTCATCCTGAAGTGATAGTTGCATTTCGGACAAACCTTTAGGTTCTTTTCTAGCTCTTTATTATAAATGATATCCCCACACTCTATGCACTTTGCCCATATTTTTTCAGAATCCCCCTGTGCTTCTTGCTGTTTAGCAGCAGGTGAAATGGGACTGACGGTAACGTATTTGGGTTTATTAAAAAACTTTTTTAGCATATTACTCACCTACTTTATCCCCTCGTTTCTCTCTCTTTCTTACTTACCAATAGCATCAGCTAATATTTCGTGAGCTTCCTCTACCTCTGACTCTGGAACCAAGATTTCAACCGAGCTGGATTCCCCGAAATGTGGAGTTCCTACTGACCTAAGCATAACAAGTATTCCCTCGTTTTCTAATACTCCTTTATACATTTCAGCAATAGTTCGGTTTGAAGCAATATAGACAACAGTCCACATGGCAGTTGGTGCCCCCTTTTATCGAATTATCAACAAGTATATAGTACATGCGCTATTATTGCATTATATTAAATATATCCAGGTTTATTACTCCTGGATATATAGGCTAAGTAAAGCTATTCACCTGCTTCAATTTCTCCGTGTATAGTGTATATTTTAGCCTTGCCCCTAATTTTAATCGCAGACGTATGCTCAGTAAACTGGGCTATAATTACTTCACCTTTATCAAGCTTTTCCGAATGATGAAATTTAGTGTCTTTTCCCCTTGTTAACCCAATCATAGTGACACCATTTTCCATTGCCTTTACTACAATATACTGACCTTGTAAGGAAACCTCCATGTATTTTTAAACACCTCATTTCATATTGTTTCCAAAATCATGTTAATAATATCATATCCAATAGGACAATGCAAGAAAGTAGAAATAGCCGTAAAACTCTCTAATTCGAACTATATTTCTTCTTTAGGGCATTTTCTACTATAGGCGGCACTAGTCCTTTAACACTGCCACCTAATGAGGCAGTTTGTTTAATTATACTAGAGCTGATAAAGGAATACTCATTAGCCGTCATTAAAAATACTGTTTCTATCTTATCATTTAGCTTTTTGTTCATTAAAGATAGCTGAAACTCGAATTCAAAATCTGATATTGCTCTTAAGCCTCTAATGATTGCACTAGCCCCCTGTTGCTCTGCATAGGTAATTAAGAGACCTGTAAAAACATCCACCTTAACATTAGGAATGTCATTAGCAACAGCTTCTAGGATATCAAGCCGTTCCTGCAGATTAAACAGGTTATTTTTATAGTTGTCTTTGGCAACTGCAATAATCACTACATCAAATAGGTTGGCTGCCCTTTCCAGAATATCTAGGTGGCCGTTAGTGACGGGATCAAAAGTCCCCGGATATACTGCTATTCTCATTGATTATCCCCCTGACTTTTTATAAAAATATTTTCTTCTCCTACAGTAGACTTCAGTAGTTGAATAAATTTTTCATCTAAAGAGATCCAAAAGCTATCATTTAATAAGACAACCTTTCTCTGTTGACCAGGATAAACCAAGTAAACCGGCACCTTTCCTGGGCCTTCCTGCATCAAGAGACTTAGCAGTTTATTAGTTTCTTCTTCTAGTGTTCTATCTACTTTTATGTAAAGAGCCTGAGCCTCTTGGGCTATATCTAAGGCAGAAGCCTGTTGGGAGCTAGTCTTATGTTCTATTTCTGCTAAAGGTTTTATAGTCTCAGCAAAAATTTTTAATTCATCCTCCTGTAGGCTTACTATTCCTTCCACTAATAATATGGTATCTTCCTCTAATAATCCAGCATATTTTTGAAAGGTTTTAGGAAATACAAGCACATTTACAGCCCCTGTAAGATCCTCTATTACTAAGTAAGCCATCTTCTCCCCCCGTCGAGTTATGCTAGCCCGCAAGGAAGATACTATTCCACAAATTTTCACCTTGCTTCTGTCAGTTTTGTCTGCCAAGTTAGCAGTACTATTTGGCTTTATCAAGTCGATTAATGCTTGGTAATCCTCTAGAGGGTGACCACTGATATAAAAGCCTATTATTTCTTTTTCCCTGGCTAGCAAAAGCTTTTTGGGGAATTCTGGTTCATTAGGGATAAAAACCTGATTCATAGGCTCTACAGCTACCTCAAAATCAAATAAAGAAATTTGCCCACTAATTCTATCTTCATTAGCCTGCTGGCCAATCTCCAGACACTCATCCATAATAGACAATAGTTGTGCCCGATTTAAACCAATTGAACTGAAGGCACCACACCAAATAAGATTTTCCAGCATTCGTTTATTTAATACTCGTAAATCTACTCTTTTACAAAAATCCTCAAGGGATTTAAATGGCCCTTCTTTTTCTCTAGCCTCAATAATGGCTGTAATAGCATTTTTGCCTACATTCTTGATGGCAACTAGTCCAAAGCGTATTTTATTTTCTACAGCAGTAAAGCCTTCATAGCTTTCATTGACATCAGGGGGAAGAATTTTAATTTTCTGCTCCAAACATTCCCTGATATAAAAGGTTACTTTATCACTATGCTCCATCACACTTGTGAGTAAGGCAGCTAAGTAGGCCACGGGATAATGAGCCTTTAAATATGCTGTTTGATAGGCGATTAGTGCATAAGCTGCGCTATGAGACTTATTAAAGCCATAGCCCGCAAAGTGTTCCATTAAATCGAATATCTGCTGGGCAATTTGTTCCTTCACCCCGTTAGCCTCTGCACCAGCTACAAAGCTAGCCCGCTGGGCTGCGATTATCTCAGCCTTTTTCTTACCCATGGATCTACGGAGCAAATCAGCTTGTCCTAAGGTGAAGCCAGCTAAATCACTAGCTATCTTCATAACTTGCTCCTGGTACAGAATTACCCCATAGGTATCCTTAA
>JAWSUQ010000001.1:0-29198 GCA_033549265.1 Bacillota bacterium | reverse complement strand
AAGAAAAGGTGAAGCTAATGTCCTTTGATGGCATATTTATAAACGGTATCTGCCAAGAATTAACAGGCAAGCTAGTCCAAGGAAAGGTGGAAAAGGTTCACCAGCCTGAATCTCATACGTTAATTTTTTTAATCAGAAACCAAGGCGAAAATTATCAGCTGCTAATATCTAGTGACCCAAATAACAGCCGCATCCATTTAACTAGCGAGAAAAAAACTAACCCCCTTCATCCTCCTTTATTCTGTATGGTGTTGCGGAAGCACCTTAATGGAGGAAAGATTAACAGCATCAGCCAACCTGGTCTTGAGCGAGTGGTCAGAATACATTTTTCCACCTATACCGAACTGGGAGATTTAGAAGGAAGAACCTTAGTATGTGAGTTCATGGGAAAACATAGTAACATTATCCTTTTGGATAATGATGGAAAGATTATCGATTCTATTAAACGCGTCAGCCATAGTATTAGTCGCTTTAGAGAAGTATTACCTGGTAGGGCCTATATAGATCCTCCATCTCAGGGAAAATCAAACCTAGTTGAAATAGACGAAGATCGACTAGCTAGTATGATAATGTCAGCTGACAGTATTAAACTGACAAAGCTCTTAGTTCAAAATATTCAAGGAATCAGCCCTTTAATTGCGACAGAAATGGTTTTTCGCAGTGGTATCCCTTTGTCTGTCAAATCTGACTTATGTGGCTTAACGGAGATAAGGAAACTATCTCAAAACCTGGCCGGATTGCAGCAAATAATAACCTCTGGAAATTTCAGCCCCTGCATATACACAGAAAAAAGAAAGCTGGTAGCTTTCTCATCTATTGCCTTAACTCATCTTAATTTAGGTATTTTGGAGTATTTTGAAACTTTAAACATTACCGCTGATACCTTTTATCTTGCTAAAGATAACTTAGATAGATTTGTTCAATTAAAAAATAGTCTTTTGCAAAAAGCAGACCAAGAAATAGATAAAGTTACAGCTAAGCTTAATCTACAGTATAATGAATTAACATCAGCTCTTGAGTGTGAAGCAGATAAGGTGAAAGGACAGCTGATAACTAACAATATATATCAAATACCTTTAGGGGCAGCTAAAGTATCTGTAATTAATTATTTTGACCCAGATATGCCCACAATTGAGATAGAGCTAGATCCTAATCATACGGCTGCTGATAATGCCCAAGCTTATTTTAAAAGCTACAATAAGAGCAAAAAAACTATTGCTAATCTTACCCAACAAATATGTATTGGGGAAGAAAACCAGTCCTACCTGGAGTCAATCAAAGCCTTTATCACCCAGTGTCAGACAATAGCTGATTTAGCTGAAATAAAGCTAGAGTTAACAGAACAAGGTTACTTAACCCCATCAAAACCAGATGCCCAGAAAAAGAGGGAGCAAATAGCTCCCCTTAGTCCCTTAGAATTTACTTCAAGTGATGGCTTTAAGGTTCTAGTAGGTAGAAATAATAAACAAAATGATTGGCTCACCTTAAAAAATAGTCAAAAAGAAGATATCTGGCTTCATACAAAAAACATACCTGGTGCTCATGTAATAATAAAAACTGAGGGGCTCAGCGTACCCCATCAAACTATATACGAAGCCGCCCTTTTAGCGGCCTATTTCAGTAAGGCAGCTCATTCAAGTCAAGTCCCTGTTGACTATACTAAAGTAAAGTTTGTCAAAAAGCCCAGTGGAGCCAAGCCAGGAATGGTTATTTATACAAATGAGCAAACAGTATTTACCAAAGCAAACGATCCCTGGTTTATGGCTTTAGGGTTGGATGATTAATACCAAAATGCTGACACCATAATTCTTGTAGATAATCTATCCCCTCCTGGCTAGGCCATAGATCTGAACCAGTAATTATCAAGGGCACATAGCTGTCATCTTTATGTAGTGATCCATGACTCCCACCTCCTAGATGAGTGGGAGCATCACTGCCAGAAAATTCATAGCCAGATTTGGCCGATAAAATAATGGTAGATGGGGGCATTTTATTTAAAGCGCTAGCGAGTCTAGAAAAGGCAGCTGGATAGTCACCAAAGCAAATTCTTTTTGTCTCATTACTGACAGCAAGCTTACCGTCTACTACTTGAATATCACCCTTGATATTCCACCACTTTTTGTCAGAGCACAAGTATTGGTCACCTGACCAGAATTCCAATTTTTGTTTACACCCGTTATTAGTTGCAAAATAGCGGGTGTTTTCCTTCCAGGCAATAATTCCTATCCTATCATCTTTTGCTAATAGCTGAACCAAATTCCTTCTGCAGTCTGGGTCTGTATTTAATAGATGCAGATACGCCATTCTTTCATTAGGGCATATAACAACAGACTCCTTCTGCCCTTTTGTTAGCCTATCTAGATCGATTAGGGCCAAGCCATCATTATATATCTGACTTTGAGAGTGATCTCCTAATACTAAAAAAACATTTTCTCTGATAGCCTTATGCCAGCTACCATAGATACTAAGTATTTCACCAATATATTTATCTACCTTCATGATGCTAGCTTGGGTATTAAAAGGACCATATTTATGGGAAAAACTGTCGTTATCTGGAAAGTACAGCATCAAAAAGCTAGGTGGTTTTTTTGCTGATAACATTGCTAACGCTGCCTTGTAGGTATAATAATCGTTAAACCCAAATCTCCTCTGCCAGTTATCAAAATAGGCCTTAGTGCTGTTGACTAATTTTCCTAACACCAGTTGACTTGGTCCATTAATCTTTCCTTTTAATTTAAAGCCTGAAGCAATATTTATTAACCAAGGCACTTTCACTTGATGCTCAGTAGTACCTCTAAAGGAGAAAAAATTCACTGCCCCTGTACTGATTTGTCTGTTTTCTAACAATTCAAAAATAGTGGGAGTGTCTACATTTAGATGACTATTATTCATTGAAAAAAGTAGATCATTAACAACTTGGAGCACACCTATTTGGGCCACTGCTCTTTTAGTAGCTCCATAATTAATTTTCCGTTGCTCCCTTTGATTATACCAGATAAAGCCCGCTACACCATGCTGATCTACAGAAGAACCGGTGGCAATGGAGGCTGCTGCCACCGGTGTCATAGTGGGAAAACAAGAAATACATTTTAACGAAAATCTTCCATTGTCCGCTAAAAATTTCAGAGCAGGTGTTTTATTTTTATTGATACAATCCACTAACACTACTGGGTTAAGAGAATCTATTACAATGTTAATAAATCGCTTTGCCATCTCTTGCCCCCTCTTATCCCTAGGAATCTTGATGCAAAAATTCTATAATGGCGGCACTAATAGCATCTGCCAATAGCTTCCGATAGCTTTCCTGCTCTAAAAGCTGCCTTTCCTCTTTATTAGTTATAAAGCCCAGCTCTACAATAACAGCAGGAACTGAACTGTTATTCAACATGTAATAATCGCCTGGAATGGCTATGCGCTTGCCCATTCTAACATTAGTAAGCTTTTGTTGAATTAGCTCCGCCAGCTCCTTTCCCTTGATTGCTCCCTCTTTATAAAAGCATTGCGGTCCAAAGTGGGCAGCGCTATCACTGCTGTTTACATGGATGCTTACCAGGACATCCGGCTGCACCTTTTCACTAATAGATAATCTATTGGCTAAGCTATTTAACTGTTTATTAATGATTTTGTTATTGCTGACTTCTAATAAATTAGAATCGGAGTCTCGAGTCATTATGACTTGAAAACCCTTTGCTTCTAAGGCAGTTTTTATGTTTTTAGCTACAGCTAAATTTATTTCCTTTTCCAAAAAACTGCCAATTACAGCTCCTGGGTCGATACCGCCGTGACCAGCATCAATAACTACTGTGAGCTTCTTTTCACTTACTGCAGTAACTAATCTTTCATCATTTAAGGAAGCATGAATAGCGATAATCATAAAAGCCATTAAAATGGGAATCATAACAAGTGTCTTAACATTCATTTTCTCTTCACCTCTCTACTTAAGCTTATGCACAGAAGTGAATAGAAAGAAGAAAAACCTTGATCGGACAAGACCAAGGATTTTTTAGCTAGTGGCGGTTTCAACTATTTTTCTTTCTCCACAGTATGTTAATTGAAATATTATATCAGAACCATCAACATACTTCTGATACTTCAATTCTTTTTTGATTGTTTTAGATAGGCAGAGACTACCACCATCATATTGACAGCCTTTACAAAAATTATTATGATTAGGCTTCAAGTAAATCACCCCTTATATGGCAAAACTTTTAATTTTGTTTTATTATTCGACAGTTAACTTGATTTTCCTGCAAGTTCTGCTAAGGGAGGTGAAAATATTGGCAGAAACTTTTATCCGAACTATAATTTTATACTTTACAGTTCTATTTATGATTAGAATTATGGGCAAGAGAGAAATTGGCCAACTATCCGCCTTTGACCTTGTGGTGGCCATTATGATTGCAGAGTTGGCAGCAATTCCAATGGAAAAAACAGAAATTCCGCTCCATATTGGTGTTCTTCCTATCGCAACTTTAGTAATAGCTGAAATGATTTTAGCGAAAATAAGCTTAAAAAGTGAAAAGCTGAGGGCCGTTATAAACGGAACTCCCAGCGTAGTTATTGAAAAAGGTGTTATATTACAGGATGAAATGCGAAAATTGAGATTCAATATTAATGATTTATTAGCTCAGCTTCGTCAAAAGGATGTATCTAGTATTGAGGATGTAGAGTATGCCATTTTAGAAACTTCCGGTAAGCTCAGTATTATTTTAAAGCCAGAAAATGAGCCTGTAACCAAGAAGGATTTGGCTATTAATGCTGTTTCCAGAGGCTTACCTATGGCATTAATAACTGATGGTCATTTATCCCAAAAAAATCTTCAAAAAGCCCATGTATCGGAAGACTGGTTACTAAAGCAAATTCAAAAGCAAGGTTATCAAGGCTTTGATGACGTTTTCCTAGCCAGTCTTGATGAGCAAGGAAATCTTTATCTTAGTGCAAAGCAATTAGGGTCTAATTAGACGTTAAAAAATATCAATAGATTAATTACGACTACCAGGCTTTATTGGCTTACTGCCGGTAGCGCAAAGTGGGCAGTTTTCCGGTTCGTAAGTAGGTATGTTCAGCTGTAGTAAGGATTCTAGCTGTACTCCGAAATCTGCCCTTCCACCGCTTCGGTCAACTAATACACCTACACCAATCACCTGTCCACCCATAGTTTTTACTATGTTAATAACTTCTTGGACTGAACCTCCTGTGGTTATTACATCCTCTACTACCAATACCCGTTGTCCTGGAGTTATATTAAATCCTCTCCGCAGCAACATTTCTCCCTGTTGCCGCTCTGTAAAAATAGCTTCAACTCCTAAAGCGCGAGCAACCTCATAAGCAACAATAATGCCACCCATTGCAGGGCCAATAACAATATCCACTTGGCCCTTAAATCTATCACCTAGTTCCTTGCCAAGCTCTTCAGTATAATTGGGAAACCTCAAAACCTGGGCACATTGAATATATTGATTGCTATGCTTACCCGAGGTCAATAGAAAATGCCCCTCATTTAATGCCTTTGCTTCTTTAAAAATTTCAATAATACGTTCTTCACTTAACATAGTCCTTCCTCCATTTCAGCTAAAATTTTTCTAGCAGCCTCCTTGGGATCACTACTACCGTAGATAGGCCGGCCAACAACTATCTGACTAGCTCCTAGTTGCATTGCCTCTTTAGGGGTTACTATTCGTTGCTGATCATTACTAGCTGCCCAAGCTGGCCTGATGCCTGGTGTAACTACTATAAAATCTGGTCCACAAGCCTGTCTTATAATTGGCAATTCTTGAGCTGAGGCAACAACCCCATCTAAGCCCGCTTCTTGAGCCTGACTGCTCCATGCTCTTACTTTCTCAATTATCTTCCCATTAAAGCCTATCTCATTATTAAATTCCTCTTGACTTAAACTCGTCAAAACTGTAACTCCAATGATCTTAGGCCTTTCAATCCCTGAACTTATTGCCACCTCTGCAGCAGTATCCACTGTAGCTTTCATCATCTTATAGCCTCCAGCTACATGGACATTAAACATAGTCACACCCATCCGCGTAAATACAGCCCCTGCTTGTGAGGCAGTATTGGGAATATCGTGAAATTTTAAATCAATAAAAACCTTTTTACCCCTTGTTAATAATTCCTCTGCCATTTTAGGGCCAACACTGTTATATAACTGCATTCCTACTTTATAATATTTGACAGTGTCTTCTAAAGCATCAATAATTTTAATAGCCTCACTTGCAGTAGATACATCTAAAGCTACTATGAGCCGATCAATTGCTTTCATTTTTGCATCTCCTTCCAGGCTAAGCCGGTTAAATTATTTACATCTAAGATATTATTATGTAAGCAGTACTTCTCAATCCCTGATATTATTTCTAAGGTAGCCATAGGATTAATAAAGTTACCTGTACCAACGGCTACAGCAGTAGCACCTGCTAAAAGGAATTCTATGGCATCTTCCCAGGTTAGAATACCACCCATTCCTAGAATAGGTAGGGATACCTGTTGAGATACTTGCCAAATTGCCCGCAAGGCCACAGGCTTTATGGCAGGCCCTGATAATCCGCCCATTATATTTCCTAGGATTGGCCTTTTTTTATTAATATCAATTGCCATCCCCAGCAAGGTATTAATCATTGCTAAGCCAGTGGCACCAGCCGCTTCAGCAGCTTTAGCAATCGCTACAATATCAGTTACATTAGGTGACAGCTTAGCCAACACAGGAAGTTGGGTATTTTCCTTAACAGCGCTTATGACCTTAAAGGTTTGTTCAGGATCTGTACCAAAGGCCATGCCACCAGCCTTCACATTGGGGCACGAGATATTTACTTCTAATCCATCTATCCCTGTTACTACAGACAGTGCTTCTGCCATCTGTCGGTATTCATCAATAGTGTTGCCGGAGATATTAACAATTACCTGAGCCTGCTGCTCCTGCAACCAAGGCATTATGGTACTTATAAAATAGCTTATACCTGGATTTTGCAGGCCAATACAATTAAGCATGCCACTAGGAGTTTCGCAAATTCTAACTCCTTTATTCCCTAACCTAGGCTCTAATGTCAATCCTTTTACAGTTACTGCACCTAATTTTTCTACTGGTACTAAATGCTGATATTCCTGTCCAAATCCATATGTGCCAGATGCTGTGGTTACAGGGTTTTTCATAATAATACCACCTAAATCCACCTGCAGCTTAACCATTAAAAGATCACCTCATTTCCCCAAAAAACAGGTCCATCTTGACAAACATGGGCATATTTAAGCTCGTTATCCTTTTTTAGCTCACAGACACAGCCTAAGCAAGCCCCCACACCACAGGCCATAGTTCGTTCAACCGATACTTGACAAGGGATATTAAGGCCATGAGCCTGTTTGGCCACAGCTGCCAGCATTGCTTCCGGTCCGCAGGAGTATAACATTGAAATGTTGCTTTCTTTTAACAGGTCAGCACTAACCTCTGTCACAATCCCCTGCTTACCAAAGCTGCCATCATCGGTAGTAATTATCAGCTCTACTCCTGTTTTAGGGAAAAGCTCCAATAAAGGCAGCTGTTCTTTATTTCTTAAGCCTGCTATCAGGGTTACCTTATGGCCATCATTTATCAGCGTTCGTACCAGAAATTGCAACGGAGCCAATCCTATCCCTCCACCTATAACTAGTACATGATTAGGGTCATTTGGAGGCAGTAAAAAGCCGTTTCCTAAGGGCCCAATAATATCTAATAGTTCCCCAGCCTTTTTTTTGCTTAGCATTTCAGTGCCCCTGCCCACAACACGATACACAATGCTTAATTCCCCCTTACTGCTGTCTGCTCCGAAAATACTAATAGGTCTTCTCAGTAATGGATCAAGCTGTTTTGTTGCTCTGACATTAATGAATTGACCAGGTTTTACCTCCTCTATAATTTCAGGAGCTATTAATGTTAACAGAAAATGATTTTCCATTATTTCTTCATGTTTAACAATTTCCGTGTTCCTTTGCTGCCACATCTAGTTCACTCCTTTACTGCACATATTCTTTTAGTGGCTTTACATTCAGTTGGTCTCCCTTTTCAACAGAAGTTATTCCTCTTAACAAAGCCTTAGCTGTATCTAGCGAGGTTAAGCAAGGTATGCCATGCTCCACTGCTGCTCGTCTAATCATAAAGCCATCTCGAGTTTGGGCTTTTCCTTTTGTGAGGGTATTTAAAACTAGGTCTACTTTCTCTTCTTTAATTGTATCTACTAAGCTAGGTGCTCCTTCTCTAATCTTTTTTACAACCTCAGCCTTTATACCATTTTCCTTTAAAAAGGCAGCTGTCCCACTAGTAGCAAAAACCTTCATGCCAAGTTGTGCAAAGCCTCTAACTATTTCTAAAGCCTCAACCTTATCCTTATCAGCCACTGTCACTAGCACCCCACCTTTAGTATTTACTGTTAGTCCAGCAGCTACTAAACTTTTATATAGGGCTAGATTCAAGTTTTCATCTAAGCCTAGCACTTCACCGGTAGATTTCATCTCTGGTCCTAAGTGAGTATCTACCAATGATAGTTTGGCGAAGGAGAATACAGGTGCCTTAACGGCATAGAAGCTAGGCTCTGGTGCTATACCTGCTTTATATCCCATAGAAGCCAAGCTTTCACCAAGAATAATCCTAGTAGCCACTTTAATCATGGGGATTCCTGTTACCTTGCTTAAATAGGGTACAGTCCTGGACGATCGAGGATTCACCTCAATCACGTATACCTGATTCTCATGGACCACGTATTGAATATTAAAAATGCCTTTTATTCCTAAGCCCTGGGCAAGCTTTTCAGTATATGCTTTTACTTGCTCTTTAATTTCATTAGTTACATTTGGGGCAGGATAAATAGCCATGCTGTCGCCTGAGTGGACTCCAGCTCGCTCTACATGCTCCATGATTCCGGGAATTAAGACCTCTTGACCATCACAAATTCCGTCTACCTCTAGTTCCATACCGGTCAAGTACTTATCAATCAATACTGGATGCTGAGGCGACACCTTTACAGCTTGAGCCATATAGTTTGCCAGCTCCTCATCAGAATATACTATTTCCATAGCTCGGCCACCAAGAACGTAGGACGGTCGCACTAACACAGGATAACCAATATCGTTGCCAGCTTTTAAAGCCCCCTCAACCGACGTAACAGTGCGACCAATTGGCCTAGGTATGTGAAGCTGCTCTAACAACTGCTCGAACTTCTCCCGGTCTTCAGCTAAGTCCATAGCTTCTACTGAGGTTCCAAGAATTTTAATTCCTTGAGCTTCAAGGGGAGCAGCTAGATTAATGGCAGTTTGCCCACCAAATTGAGCAATAATACCAATAGGTTTTTCTTCTTCAATAACCGCCATCACATTTTCCACCGTTAATGGCTCAAAGTAGAGCCGATCAGATATGTTAAAATCTGTACTTACAGTTTCTGGGTTATTATTGATAATAGCTGCTTCAAAGCCCATTTCCTTTAAAGCTTGTACAGAGTGGACTGAGCAATAGTCAAATTCGATTCCCTGTCCGATTCTGATGGGGCCCGATCCCAATACTAAAATGCTGTCCTGTTGTTTGCCAGCTACTTCATTTTCTTTTTCGTAGGTAGAGTAATAATAAGGTGTGGCAGCACTAAATTCTGCAGCACAGGTATCAACTATTTTATAAACGGGTTTAATCTTAAAAGCGGCACGCATTCCTTTAATATCACTAATGGAAACTCCAGTAAGAGTACTAATAGTCTCATCAGAAAAACCTAGTCCCTTTACCTTTTCCAGCAATTGATAATTAATATTGCCTTTTGCCTGAGCCAGCTCTTGTTCTAACGAAATAATTGTATTAAGCTTGCTGAGGAAAAACCTATCTACCTTAGTGATTTCGTGTATTTCTTCACAGCTTATCCCCTGGCGGATGCCTTCAGCTAATATGAACAATCTATTATCTGTTGTCTCCGTTAGCTTCGCCCGTAAAGTGTCTTTATCCAAAGCTCCTTCAGCCCATAGTAGTCCGTTTAACCCCAGTTCCAGCGAGCGAATAGCCTTTAGCAAGCTTTCGCAGAAGTTTCTTCCAATAGCCATCACTTCTCCGGTGGCTTTCATCTGGGTCCCCAACTTTTTATCTGCTAAAGTAAACTTGTCAAAAGGAAAACGGGGCATTTTTAAAACAACGTAATCTAAACTTGGCTCAAAGCAAGCTAAGGTTTTGCCAGTAACTTCGTTTAATATTTCATCGAGATGATAGCCCAGGGCTATCTTTGTAGCTACTTTGGCAATTGGATATCCTGTGGCCTTTGAAGCCAAAGCACTAGAGCGACTAACCCTTGGATTAACTTCAATTACATAGTAGTTATAGCTGTGGGGATCTAAGGCAAACTGGACATTACAGCCCCCTTCGATTTTCAATGCTTTAATAATCTTAATGGCTGCAGATCTAAGGATTTGGTGCTCTCTATCTGTTAAGGTTTGAGCAGGAGCCACCACTATGCTATCGCCAGTATGAATCCCAACTGGATCAATGTTTTCCATATTACAAACGGTGATACAGGTATCATTTCTATCTCTAAGGACCTCATATTCAATTTCCTTCCATCCAGACACACTTCGTTCCACTAAAATTTGTTCTATTAACGATGCTCTAATACCTGACTTAGCAATTGTTATTAGCTCTTCTTTATTACTAGCCACTCCACCGCCTGTACCACCCAGCGTATAGGCTGGTCTAACTATAACTGGATAACCAATGCTGTCTGCAAAGGCCACTGCATGGTCTACTGTTGATACAATCATACTTTCAGGAATTGGCTCTTGTATTTCTTCCATAGTTTTTTTAAATAATTCTCGATCCTCAGCCTTCTTAATGGCGCTTAGCTGGGTACCTAATAGCTTAACTCCCAGTCTTTCTAAGTCTCCTTCTTCCGCCAGCTTCATAGCAAGGTTAAGACCTACCTGTCCTCCTAGAGTCGGTAAAAGTCCATCTGGTTTTTCCTTTTCTATTATTTTTACTAGAAATTCTTTAGTTAACGGCTCTAAGTAAATTTTATCTGCCATATCAATATCAGTCATAATTGTTGCTGGATTGGAGTTAACTAATACTACTTCGATTCCTTCCTGACGCAGGGTGGTGCAGGCTTGGGTCCCAGCATAGTCAAATTCTGCTGCTTGCCCAATAATAATAGGTCCTGATCCAATCACCACTACTTTCTTGATGTCTTCGTACTTTGGCATTAGCTTACACCCCTTCTACTTTTATGCTGAAAATTATTAATTAGCTCTTGAAAGCGCTTGTAGATAAACCCAGCATCCTTTGGTCCTGGTGCTGCCTCTGGATGAAACTGGACCGAGAATGCAGGTAAATACTTATGTCTAATTCCCTCAATAGTGTTGTCATTAAGGCTGACATGAGTTATTTCAATCTCATCAGGTAAAGTGTCCTTATCAAGTACATAGCCGTGATTTTGGGAAGTAATCATTACCTTACCCGTAGTTATCTCTTTTACTGGATGGTTGCCGCCTCGATGACCAAATGGCAGCTTAAAGGTATTCATCCCAAAAGTTAATCCTAATAACTGATGACCCAGGCAAACCCCCATTATTGGTACTTTCCCTAACAAGTTCTTAATTGTATTGCAAATTTCTAATACATTTTGTGGATTGCCAGGACCATTAGACAGCATAACGCCCACCGGGTCATAAGCCAATATTTCCTCCCATGAAGTTGTTGCAGGCACCACTAAGGTAGAGTACCCCATATTTACTAGACATTCCATAATTGAACCCTTAGCACCACAGTCTAGTACAACAATAGTTTCTGGACCCCCTGGAATAAAATAAGGCTTAGCTGTTGTAACTTGAGCTACTTGAGTAGTAAGACTAGGCTGCAGCTGTTTTGGATTGGCTTGTAGCCTTGCTAACTCATCTTCACAGACAACTATTTTTCCACCTATAGTTCCTTTAGCCCGCAATATTTTGGTCAGCATCCTAGTATCAATTCCTTGAATACCTGTTAAATTGTTTAACCGGAGGTATTCAGCTAAGCTAATCTTACTTTGCCAGTTGCTGGGCTCTTGACAAAGCTCACTTACGACAATCCCTGCCAAACTAGGGCTTAAGGCCTCGAAATCGCAGTGGTTGATTCCGTAGTTTCCAATTAAAGGATAGGTAAAGGTGACAATTTGACCACAGTAGGAAGGGTCTGTTAGCACTTCCTGATATCCAGTCATGCCAGTGGTAAAAACCACTTCACCGCCAGTAGCACCTTCTTTGCCAAAAACATCTCCATGGAAAACTGTTCCATCCTCTAAGATTAAGTAACCTTTCATTTTGCCATACCTCCTTATTATCGTCAAACTAACTATAGTATCTTTCCTTCTTCCATTACAACCTTACCATTTACTATGGTCATCTCTGCTTTACCCTGAAGCTCCCATCCCTGAAACGGGGTATTTTTTCCTTGAGAGTAAAAAGCTTGAGCATCTACGGTCCATTTGATATCAGGATTTATTATTACTATATCTGCTGGGCTATTAAGATTTATTTTTCCACCAGGCAAAGCCAGGATTTTGGCAGGATTTACAGACATTTTTTCAATCAACTGTTCCCAGGTTAAATGTCCTGGGATAACAAGTGCAGATATCATCAAACCTAGGGCAGTTTCTAATCCTACTAGCCCAAAGGGCGCATAGGCATATTCTTGATTTTTTTCCTCTTCCGTATGAGGAGCATGATCGGTGGCAATAGCATCAACTGTTCCATCCACTAGGCCTGCTATTAAAGCATCAATATCTTCCTTTAGACGCAGGGGCGGATTAACTTTTGTATTAGTATCATAATTAGCCACTGCAGCTTCAGTCAATACTAAGTGATGGGGGCCAACCTCAGCGGTAACCTTTATGCCTTTTTTCTTTGCTTGCCTTACTAGCTCCACTGAGCCCTTGGTACTTATATGGGCTATATGCACCCTTGCATTAGTAAGCCTAGCTAATTCAATATCTCTAGCTACCATCAGCTCCTCAGCCAAAGCAGGTATGCCTGCTAGTCCAAGTATAGTAGACCAGTAGCCTTCATTCATTACCCCATTACCTGCTAAATCATTATCTTCGCAATGGCAAATTATTGGCAAATCAAAGGCTTTACTATATTCGAGAGCCCGGCGCATAACATCAGACCTCATTATTTCATCACCATCATCGGATAAAGCTTTTACCCCTCCAGCTTGCAAATCACCAAACTCTGTCAGTTCCTTTCCTGTTCTGCCCTTAGTGATAGCACCAATGGGATAAACCTTAGTTACCCCTTCTCTAGCAGCAATAGCTTGTACCATCTCTACTGTAGCCCTATTGTCAACAGCAGGCTCAGTGTTTGGCATACAGGCTACGGCGGTAAAACCTCCGTTTGCGGCTGCTCTCGTACCACTATAAATAGTTTCTTTAGCTTCTTGGCCTGGCTCTCTTAGATGTACATGGATATCTATTAACCCTGGAGCTACAATTTTGCCTTTGGCGTCCACTATTTTTACGTCCTCTCCTCCTGCCTCAAACTCTATGTCTAAATGCTCCGCTATTTTCTCTACCACACCGTTATTAATTAACAGATCAGCTTGATATCCTTTATTTCCACTACCATCTATCACTAGTCCATTCTTAATTAATATCTTCATTTTTCTTATCCCCTCCTGATAGAAGATAAAGCAAGGCCATTCTCACTGCTACTCCATTAGTTACCTGTTCCTGGATTACCGACTGCACACCGTCTGCCACATTTGATGCAATTTCTATCCCTCTGTTCATAGGCCCAGGATGAAGCACCAAAGCATCAGCCTTGGCAAGCTTAAGCCTCTCCGCTGTTATTCCATATAATTTGGAATACTCTCTTAAGCTTGGCAAAAGCCCTTTTTCCTGTCGTTCCTTCTGTATTCTGAGCACCATCACCACATCAGCTTCTGCTATAGCTTCTTCAATCTTATAATGGCATGTTACCCCTAACTGCATAAAAGGTTCTTTTGGCAGCAAAGTTGGAGGACCTGCTAAATGCACGGCAGCTCCCATTTTCGTTAGACCCCATATATTAGAGCGCGCTACTCTACTATGAAGTACATCCCCTATGATTGCTACCTTTAGCCCCTGTAAACTGCTCTTCTTCTCTAAAATAGTATACATATCTAGCAGGGCTTGAGTAGGATGCTCATGGGTACCATCTCCTGCATTGATTATAGAGGCTCTAAGGTTATTAGCTAGCAAATGAGGGGCACCTGATTGGGGATGGCGAATCACTACAATATTTACTCCCATAGCTTCAATAGTTTTTCCTGTATCTATTAGAGTTTCACCTTTCACTACACTGCTGCTGGATGTAGCTATATTGACAGTATCTGCCCCAAGATATTTTCCTGCCAGTTCAAAAGAAGTCCTAGTACGAGTGCTAGGCTCATAAAACAGATTAATGATTGATCGTCCTCTCAGGGTAGGGAGCTTCTTCACAGGACGACCTACTATTTCCCGCATAGACTGAGCAGTGTGCAGGATCAGTTCAATCTCTTCTTTAGATAACTTTTCAATACCAAGTAGGTCTTTTGATTTAAGTGTCATCTTATATTTCTCCTTTCTTTAGTAAAAAAAAATCCTAACCTGAAAAGGCTAGGAAGAATAACTTACCTAAAGTTAATAAAATCTAATAGGCAACCTACACTCCCTTATTAGCCTCACAGGACCAACTTAAAGGGATCTATTCATTTTTTTCAGAAATGACTACTTTATCTTCGCCATCTACCTCGCTTAAATAAACTGAGATAAGCTCTTTTTTGGACGTAGGCACATTCTTGCCGATAAAATCTGCTCTAATTGGCAGCTCACGATGGCCGCGGTCTACTAATACTGCTAGCTCAATCACTTCTGGTCTCCCTAGATCAATTAATGCATCTAAGGCTGCTCTCACTGTTCTACCGGTAAATAAAACGTCATCAACCAAAACTATTTTTTTTCCTTCTACTGAAAAGGGCACCTCTGTTTTGTGCAGTACTGGTTGTTGTGCTAATGAAGTAAGATCGTCCCTGTATAAGGTAATATCTAAAATCCCTAACAAGACCTCTTTTCCTTCTATTTCTCTTATTTTCTCTCTCAACCGCTGAGCTAGGGGTACCCCCCGTCGCCGAATTCCCACTAAGGCCAGATTTTCTGTACCCTTATTTCGCTCAATAACTTCATGGGCTATTCTGGTCAAAGCTCTTCTCATTTTATCTTCATCCATTATTATTGCTTTCTCTAAATACATAGCTTTGTCACCTCATTAAAAAAACCTGCTTACCGTGAGTAAGCAGGTAGATTTCACCTGTAAAATATCAACCCTTACTAGCCTCACGGGACTACTTTAAAGGCAAATATTCAGTTTGCTTGTTACAGTTTATCCTATATTAACTAGGTTGTCAATTTATTTAAATATTATTTATTGCTATTTTTTCTAATACTTCTTGAAAGTCTTCAGGTATAGGCCTGAAAAATTCTATGTATTCACCATGAGCAGGATGAATAAAACCTAGCTTGTAGGCATGAAGCAACTGACCAGTTAGCTTAAAATGGGGCCTTAGTGGACCATATAAAGGATCTCCAACCACCGGATGATTGATAAAAGAAAAATGAACTCTTATTTGATGGGTTCTACCAGTTTCTAGCTTAGCCTTAATTAAGGTGTACTGTTTATAGCGTTTTTCTACCGTATAATGAGTTACAGCTGGCTTCCCATGCTCTACCACTGCCATTTTTTTTCGGTTAACTGGATGTCGGCCTATGGGGCCTTCTATGGTACCTTTAGCTTCTATTATATTACCATGAACTAAAGCAAAGTATTCACGGGTTACCGTTTTGTTCTGTATTTGCTCCCCTAGCTTTAGATGGGCTTGATCACTTTTAGCTACAACTAATAGCCCTGTAGTATCTTTATCAATACGATGAACTATTCCTGGACGTATGACACCGTTTATTCCCGACAGCTCGCCCTCACAATGCTCTAATAAGGCATTAACAAGCGTTCCCGAGTAATTGCCAGCTGCTGGATGAACAACTAATCCCCTTTGCTTATTTATCACTATCAAGTCTTTATCCTCATAAACTACGTCTAGTGGAATTTTTTCCGGGGTAACCTCTAATGGTTGCTCAAGAGGGACGTCAACAGCTATAATATCGCCCTCTTTTACTTTATAGTTAGACTTGGCATTAGCCCTATTAACTAATACACAGCCATCTTTAATAAGCTTTTGTACTCTTGACCTATTAAAACCGCTATGCTCACTAATATATAAATCAAGCCTGTCCCCAGTGCTATCGACCAATATATTAAGCTGTTCCTTATCCTTTGTTGTATCCATTTTCAATTAGGTCCTCATCCTTTTCATCTTCTGTATAATCTGTTCTCAGAATTTCATAGGCTAAGATTACTACGCCAGTCACAATAGCAATATCAGCAATGTTAAAAACCGGCCATACTCTAAAGTCAAAGAAGTCCACAACATAGCCACTTTGAATCCTATCTAACAGGTTCCCGAGAGATCCACCTAATTGCAATGCTAAACCAATTCTCAAGAACTGTTTACCAGCAGGAAGGGTCCAGTTAAAATAGAGAATTACGCCTACCACTAACACAGCAATCAAAATAAAAAACATAGTTTGATATGCAAATAATCCAAATGCTGCCCCTGGATTTAGCACATACGTAAGGTGAAAAATATTTTCCAGGATAGGAATAGACTGACCTGGAGACATATTAGCCACTACTAAATATTTGGTAGACCTATCAATAATAAAAATCACTGCTGCAACGACCCAAAATAGCATTTACTTATCTCCCCTTTCGGATTATTAAATTTTACCATAGGGAAGAAAAATATTCAAGATTTTCGCTGTACTCTATCCCAACCTTCATCTCCTCTGATAACCTCTTCAGGAGAGTCCTCGTCATCCTTTCCATATAAATCTTCATAAATCATTCCATCTGCTCCCCTAAAATAAGGTATCCCATCCACATCCTCTACCTTGCTCCTGTCCTCATCGGCATCAATGTTCATGTCTTGGTAATCCTTTGTTCCTGGGAGGTCTTGAGGAGAATCTGCAGTCCCATATCTTGCTACATCTTGCCAGGCATCTTCCCCATCATACATGTTAATTTTCTGTTCACCCAGCTCCTTTAGCGGTCTACCTTCAAGATTCCCTCCAAATGGTGGAGGAATAACTTCTTCTTCCTCTGGTCTTACCTGGGTGTCAATAATATCATGTTCATTCTTTTCTTTACAGGCCTTACATAAGGTTGTTGAAGGTATCGCTTCTAGTCTTTCATTGTCTATCTGCTTGCCGCACATTTCGCAAACCCCGTATGTACCATCCTTCATATGGCCTAAAGCATCATCAATATGGCTAATTTGATGCTTCAAGTTTTCCCTTATGGACAGATCTTTACTGCGTTCAAACATTTCTGAACCAAGATCTGCTGGATGGTTATCATATGTTGATAGTTCTCCAGTAGCATCACTCATTGATCCTTCTAATTGTCCTAGATTCATATGAGAAACTTCTTCTTGAAACTCTTTTCTTTCCTTTAGCAATTGCTGTTTTATTTGTAACTGCTTTTTCTGGTCCATGATATACACTCCTATTTTAAGAAATTACAACCCACCTCTGCCTTGGTTCATTTGGCTTTGCACCATCCAAATAATCTCAGCAATAAAATCGCTTATCAAAGGCAAGTTTAATAAAACTAATCTCTGCAAAACATATATTACTACTGCACCTAAAAGAGTAAAACCTATGGCAAGCCCCACACCTCTGGCTACTCCCGCTAAAAAGTTAATGTACAACAAGCGTTTAGGGTTGTGTAACAAATCTACATATTCCGCCAGTTTCATTTTTTCAATATTTATTGATAGCTCCTCTATCTTGTGGACTAACCTTACTTTAATATCATCCATACTCATTTTTTTTCCTCCTTGCCCATATATATAATTTCCCCAAATGTGCTCATTAAATTCTATGCGTTAAATATTATTTAACCTACAAAAATTTAAAAAACCACCTGATATTATAATTAAATATCAAGTGGTTTCTCTAGGTTCAATTTTATTTAATTATTAAAAGCTTGTAAGGGTGCTGGAATTCTGCCACCTCTTTTGACAAAGGCACTGGAATTAAACTTATTTACGGGCATGATGGGAGCCCTTCCCAGTAGACCTCCAAACTCCACCATTTCGCCAACTTTTTTTCCCGGCACTGGAATAACCCGCACAGCCGTAGTTTTACGATTAATCATCCCAATGGCAGATTCATCAGCAATAATTGCTGCAATTGTTTCAGCTGAGGTATCTCCTGGAACTGCAATCATATCTAAGCCTACCGAGCATACACATGTCATAGCCTCAAGCTTATCGATTGTTAATGCTCCTACCTCCACTGCTTCAATCATTCCTGCATCTTCGCTTACAGGAATAAAGGCTCCACTTAGACCTCCAACATGTGAGGAAGCCATTACTCCACCTTTTTTGACTGCATCATTCAGCATTGCTAAAGCTGCCGTAGTACCATGAGTACCAACCCTTTCTAAGCCCATTGCTTCTATGATGTCAGCTACACTGTCACCAATAGCAGGAGTAGGGGCTAGTGACAGATCAACAATGCCAAAAGGTACCTTTAACCTAGTTGAAGCTTCCTTACCTACCAGTTCACCCATTCTGGTTATTTTAAAAGCTGTCTTTTTTATCACAGTAGCCAACTCGCCAAAATCCACATTAGGATGCTTCTTAATTGAGTTAAGGACAACACCAGGACCACTAACACCAACATTAATGACGCATTCTGGCTCACCCACACCATGAAATGCTCCTGCCATAAAGGGGTTGTCCTCTGGCACGTTGCAAAATACTACTAGCTTCGCACAACCTAGACCACCCTTATCTCTGGTAAGCTCAGCTGTCTCCACTATTATTTTGCCCATTTTATAAACTGCATCCATGTTAATTCCTGCTTTAGTACTAGCTACATTCACCGATCCGCATACTCGCTCGGTTTCCGCCAACGCTTGCGGGATAGATTCCATTAGCTTTATATCACCAACGGTACACCCTTTATGTACTAAAGCTGAAAAACCCCCTAAAAAATTCACTCCTACTTCTTTAGCAGCTTTGTCAAGTACCTTGGCAAAGCCTACATAAGAATCTACGTCACTGGCCTCCGCAACAATGCTAATAGGGGTAACTGATATTCTTTTGTTTATTATTGGTATTCCGTATTCTCTTGCTAGTTCTTCTCCAACTCCAACTAGATTTTCTGCTAATCGAGTAATCTTGTCATAAATCTTTTGTTGGGCTATTTTCGCATCGCTATGGCTACAATCTCTCAAACTAATCCCCATAGTAATAGTTCTAATATCTAAGTTCTCCATTTCAACCATGCGAATTGTCTCTAATATCTCATTACTTGTTACTGAATAAACAGGCATTGTCTGTTACCTCCTAAATACGATGCATAAAGTCAAAAACTTTTTCACTTTGAGCAGTTATTTTTACTCCTAATGCTTCACCAGTTTCGTCAAGTTTTTCTTTGATACTGCTAAACTCTACATTGCAATTTGTAATATCCACTACCATAATCATAGTGAAGAAATCCTGTAGAATAGTTTGACTAATATCTAAAATATTTGCATTTAGTCCAGCTAATGTATTGGCAACACCAGCAATAATCCCAACTCGGTCCTTCCCTAAAACTGTTACAATTATTTTGTTTTCACTCATTTGCTTCCACCTCTTTAAAAAATTATATAGCATTATGTATTCGGTTAAAATAAAAGATATCCTTCAAAAAAATCAACTAATACTATTAATAGTATTAATGCAAATATTGAAAACTATTATTTAATATGCTCAAAAATAATTATTTTAGGAATAAAGCTATAAAACCAAAAACAAAAACAGAGCCTATCGCTCTGTTTAATTTCTATCATCCAAATCTTCCATATAATTTTCCCTTAAAATAATTATATCGGCTCTTCGATTTTGGCGCCGTTGAGCTTCATTAGTATTAGGAACTAATGGGCGATACTCACCATAACCCACCGCTGAGAGCCGTTCACCATCTACTCCTTTTTCATGTAAATATCTTAAAACATTAGTCGCTCTTCTAGTTGATAGTTCCCAATTTGTAGGAAATTCCACCGTATTACTTGGCAAGTCGCATGTATAACCCTCTACTCTAATTTGATTGTCAAGCTCACTGATAATATTGTACACTTCATCTAGTAGCGGTTTTGCTTCGGGCTTCAGCTCTGCCCTACCTCTATCAAATAGCACATGATCCAAGAACCTAATATTAATGCCCCTTTCATCTACTAGAATACGGACAGCATCCTGAATTTGTTCAACTTCTAGTAATGCTTCTAGCCTAATAACTATATCTCTAATAGTATCTTCTTCCTCTTCCCAATCCTTTAACATCTGCAAAATTTCGTCTTCCATCTCACCCATATCATTTAAGGGCTCTGACTCGATTGTTCTTCCGCCATCTATCACTCCTAAAGAACCTTTTACAGAAGCAACTACTTGGGAAAATTTTATAACATCTATTGTGGACATTGTATAAAGAAGGATAAAGAACGTTAAAACTAAGGTAATCATATCAGCATAAGTCAACAGCCAACCAGATTCCCCTTTATTCTCTTCTCTGTTTTTTTTGCGGTCATTTTTTCTCATTAGGTTCCACCACCACTGAAGCTAATTAGTATTACAGATTAGGTTTATCACTAATTAATTTAACATTATACCAAGTTTTACCATCTAAATATTGGTTTGTTTGTATTCTCTTTAATATTGATTTTGGATATTCTCTTTGAATATATTTCACTTCTTCATCAGATAGTCTTAGTTCTCTATGCTTTAAACCATCAAAAAAGGATTCTGATAGAAATTCCTCGAACTTGTTAGTCTTTATTGTCATACATACATCCCCCTTAAGTATGTGCTTAGTCTGCCTGCTCCTTATCTAGACTCTAGTTCTTTTCCATACTTCTTGCCAGATAATATTATAGATTTCTTGATTAGTACCTCCATGGCATCGATACAATATTTTTTTGTTTTATAGCTTATTTGGATACAAGATAATTCAGTACATGCTAATATAACACAAACACAATTTTCTTTATAAACAAGTTCATTTATGATTGCTTCTAGCTCAGTAGGGTCAGCATCTAAATCGCCTTTTACATCCTCATAAATTATTTTCATAACTTTTTCTTGCATCGCTTCTTCCGGAACATGTAACTCCAGATTGTATTTTTTGCACTCCTCACTATATACTCCACTGTTGATGGTACCATTAGTTGCCAAGATGCCAATTTTACTACTCTCGCCATATTTCGCGTATATCTCTTTAATTGTTTCATTTACCATATTAATTATATTTATTTCTGTCATTTCCTGCATCTTGCTGTGAAAAAAATGTGTAGTATTGCAAGGTATAGCAATATTCGAGACTCCTGCCAGCTCAAAAAGCCTAATATCCTTCTCAATTAATTCTAAAAATTGTTCTTCTCTATGCTCTAGAATAGTACTAGTCCTATCAGGCAATGTAGCATGATTAAGGATTAGAATATCAATATGATCCTGATCCCGCTTAGAAATTGTATATTCTATAATTTTATCAAAAAAAACTGAGGTAGCCTTAGGTCCCATTCCACCTAAAATTCCTAATAGTTTGTGTTCCATTGCTGCACCTTCTTAATCATGTATTTGATTGACAACTATCATAGCATGACTTCCCAAGGCATCATAGCTATTAAAAAATGTATTGGCATCATAAATAACTTGTCCCTTTAATGGATCCATTACATGCAATCTATCATCCACATACCCATTTATAACTGTAGCATGAAGATTCACCGGTGGATTAAATATTATTTCACTATCATGTAAATACCATGAGTAGCCCAAAAATCTTGGCTCATCCAAGTCTAATGTCATCCAAGTCACCACAGGAATACCCTGATTTAATAGCTCTATAATATCTTCCGGGTCACTTCCAGATATATCTACAGCACTATGTACACCTTCGCTGCTCATAATGTACTTTTTAGCAGCTTCAATTACTGGAGGAGGATAAGTAAACCACCCGCCGTAATTTGCTGAACCAGTGCCATAGCTATTTCTTGGATTGCCAGAGTATGCCAAATAAGGGTCAGCACCATATAATTTACCATCTCGATAAACAAAAGGTTGCTTTGGCAAAAAGTCATCTGACATCTCAGTTTTTGTGACACTGTAGCCATAATAATTTAATACAGCTGTTAAGGAAGTAATCTCACAACCGTTTGGCAGTTCCGGCTTTTGCAATATAGTTGGGACCGGTATATATACTTCTCTAATAATAAGTTCCCCATCTGCAGTACGACTAACTTCTTTAATATAGTCTAGCCAGCTATGTTCTGCTATGAAATGGTGAATCTCATTATCGATTGTAAGTAATTGTTCAACTTCTTTTGAATAATCATAAGGTGGCTTCACCCTATGTTGCCTGATGACATATGTTTTTCCATAGTCCAGCAAGCTTGAGGTTGCACTGCCATTTTCATTAGTGCTCAGCTTTTCCACCAGCTCATGAGTGTCATAATCAATAATTAGATATTCTACATTTTTGATAGGCAACTGGCTAATAGCATCAATACTAACAACAGTGATAACACCTTGCTTTGTCATCAAAAGCACATCAGTAACAGTCCTACCTCCCATAAATAGAAGGATGATTATGAGCAAAAAAAAACAAATCTAACTATCCTTCTCATTCTTTCCTCCTCTACCTAAGCATTTTACTGTATTTAAGCTCTTCCTCAATTTTTGGACTTTCGGTACTAATTTGGTGAAAGAGTAATAAACTAAGGGTTTGTATACCTTGTCAAATTCTCCAATCAGCTCTGTAGCACCGTCAGTGTAACAAAATCCCTCTTTAAATTTATACAAACCGTCGCTATGGTTCAGCTCAAAAACCCCGCCAAAATCATATTTAGTGGCGCCTTGTTCCAAAGCCCACTTAATCATTTCCCATTGCATAATATAGTTAGGCATAAAATTTCTTTTTTCGTTGGAGCTGGCACCGTAAATATACCAAACTTTTTTTCCATAGCTAATAGCTATTGCCGCAGATAAATAGTCTCCCTCATGCTCTGTTATATATATTCTCAATTGCTGGCCAAAGGCAACCCTCATATCTTTAAAATACTGAAGGGGCCTAATGGCTATCTTATTTCTTTTCCCCATAATTTCATGCAACTCATAAAATATTTCTAATGCCTCATCACTATTATAATAATTAACAATAACGCCCTTGCGGGATGCCAAACCAATGTTATACCGCGTTTTCTTGCTAAACTTTTTCAAGACCCCATCTTCATCTAAATTTTCTATATCTAAAACCATATTATATCTTGGCTGGATAAAGTCGTCCTTGCTAAGTCCCAGGTTTCTTACTATAAAACCTAATTCCCCATACATTTCGCCAAGGCTTTTATCATAATTTACCTCTGGATCAAACCTCAGCATAAAGGCATTATACTTATGGGCCACTGGCTGCACCTCTAGGACCAGCTCATTCACTAAATCTTTATTGTAAATGTCACATACAGGACCTCTCGGAACATATATCATAGCATAGTTGCCCAAAACTCTTTTTATTAGCAGTGACATAGCTGCAACAATTTTACCATCTTGTTCAATAAAGACCTGTTCATTATCCCAATCTTTCTTAACTAATGACCAATTGATATCTTGGGTTGCAGATGCAAATTCTGATTTTCTCACGAAATTATTATACTTTTCTACTTTTTCAATATTTGTCTTGTCTAAAAGTGGCACGATAATCCCCCCTCCGAAACTTAAGTCAACTTTTGTCAGTTGCTGTTTAGCTAAAGAAAGAAAATTAGTCAATATCTCTGTTTTTAAAGTATTGGGCATATCTTTTGTGATAGGCTTGATAATACAAGCTATTTTTTAGATATCTTATGAGGTTAAAATCCTTATTGTAGTATAAGGTATAGCAGTATTTCTTTTGTTTTATAAGTTTTTGCACGTAAGCTTTAAGCTCTTCATCTTCAAGGTATTTGAGCAATACCCCCTTAGGTATTCCTAACCAAAGAGATTCATTTCTTCCCAAAACTAACTCTGACGAGCCGCCGTTGTATACATAATCTTCTACTAAATATTTAGCTAAGTTATATCCACTTCCAGTGACAAAGTAGCTGCTTCTTCCTTGCCGCAAATTTATTTCAAACACTTTATATTTTCCATCTCGTTCATCGTATTTCATATCAATATTAGCATAGCCAATGTAACCAATCTGTTCTAAAAAATCCTTGTACTTACTATAAATTTCTTCATTATACTCATTAATAATTGCGGTATAGTTGCCAATTAATACTGGAGTATAATCTTCTAAAAGCGGCCTACCAAGACACATCATTTTTACTTTTTTATCTTGTCCGCAATAACAGTTTAGAACTCGCATTGCAGTATCGTCGCCTGGAATATACTCTTGAATAATCAAATTTTTATCATAGCTAGTGGAATATATTTTATTTATAACTTCTTTAAAGCCCTTTTTATCCTGTAGAACATAAGCCTTTTTTTTGCCAGCAAAGGAACAGTTAGCATATAACAAGCTATCTGATGGCTTCACAACTACCGGAAATTCAAATGGTAACTGAAGTTGATCTTTATTTTCCTTAGTGCAAATAACAGTCTTAGGGTAATCTAAATTATGCTTGTCACAGGTTTCATAAAACTTCTCTTTATATATTAAGCAATTCAATAAATCTTCATCAACAAAAGGAGTAACATAATACTCTGCTAATACCTCCTTATTTCTGACGATAAGCTCTACGTAATTGTCACTGCTAGCAATTAGGACAAGTTTAGCTGTGGTCTTTTTTAGCTCTTTTGCAACAGAAATAAGCTTAGGAACAAAAACATCGGGATGATCAAAATCATCACACACATCAACTGTTATTATTTTAGAATAGTTGGTAGCAAAAAGTTGTGCTTTACCAACAGCCACGCTTTTTACACCATATTGCTGATGAAATGATTTTGCCATGCCGTAGGCATTAACATCGCTACCTAGTATTACTGGAACAAAGTCTAACTTTTTCATGAAATATCTTCAACTCCATTGGTTTCTAAAAAAACTTTTTGTACCATACAAGAAAAACATACACTGTCCAAATATACCTTGCATAATTTTTTTTGCTGGTATAATGCTCATCTAGATATCTAACAAGCTCCTCAGTATTAAAGAACTCTTTAGCCATTTCTGATTGAAACATTTCCTTAATCATATCATAGTATTTCTGCTCCCGCATCCAATATCTAATAGGTACTGGAAAGCCTAGTTTTGGTCTTTTTGCCCACTCATCTGGCAATGTTTCATTTGCCGCAATTCTTAAGGCATACTTGGTATTTATACTGTTAACTCTCTGTTCACTTGGTATCCGGGATGCTAATGACATTACTTCTTTATCTAGGAACGGGACTCTTAATTCAAGGGAATGGGCCATACTCATTTTATCAGCTTTCAAAAGAATATCTCCAGGAAGCCATAAGTTTATGTCAAGATACTGCATTTTAGTAACGTCATCCTCACCCTTTACTTCATCGTATACTTTTTTAGTAATACTTTGGACAGAGGGACCTTTTTTATATTCATCTTTCAAAACGGAGAGAGCATCATTTTCCTCAAACACCTTGGCTTCCCCAATAAATTTCTCTTCCACCCTTTTCCCGCCCTTTTCCAAAAATCCAGTGAATTTGTTTTTTGGCAGTCTTTGACATAATAAAGAAATAGGGCGGCGAATCGCAAAAGGAATTTTCTCATATTTTGCCATTAATTTCGAGTTTTGATACCAAGGGTACCCTCCAAATATTTCATCGGCACCTTCACCGGACAACACTACTGTTACATATTCACTAGCAAGTCCTGCCAAAAAGTATAACGGGACTGCAGAAGGATTTGATTGGGGCTCATCCATATGATATAAAATAGTTGGCAACTTTTCAAAGCAATCATCTGCGCTAATAATATACCTATTATTTTCTATTTTTAAGATATCCGATAATTCTTTAGCCAATTTAGTTTCGTTAAACATTGCTTCATAGTCGTGAAAACCCACCGAAAAAGTCTTATTTGGCATTAGTAATGCGGTAATATAACTGGAGTCTATGCCTCCTGATAAAAATGAGCCTACTTTGACATCACTAATTTTATGATAATTAACCGATTCCCTCATAGTTTGTTTAATTTGCTCTACATAATACTCTAAGCTATTACCCTCTTCATCAAACCTGGATTCCCAGTAGCGCTTAAGTTCTAGCTGGCCTTTTTTGTACAGCATATAGTGACCAGGCTTTAATTTATACACACCTTTGAAAAAGGTTTCGTCTAGTACTGAATATTGAAAGGTTAAATAGGGCCTTAAGGCATTTTTATTTAGCTCTTTTTTAAAGGCTGGTTGCTTCAAAAATGATTTAATTTCTGAGCCAAAGATAAGGGAGTTGTCTACTGTATTCTGAGAATAGTACAATGGTTTTATACCAAAAAAATCCCTGGCTAAAAGCATTGATTCGCTGTTTGTATCCCAAATAGCAAATGCGAACATTCCCCTTACCTTTTGCAGCAGTTCCACGCCATACTCTTCGTAACCGTGTAGAATTACTTCACTATCACTATTACTAACAAAAACATGCCCTTTAGCAATTAAATCTGCTCTTAATTCCTGATAGTTGTATATTTCCCCATTGAAAACCAAAACACAGCTTTTGTCTTCATTATACATTGGTTGGCTTGCATCTTCCGATAGATCTATAATCATCAGCCGTCTAAATCCTAAAGTTACCTTTTCATCTGAATATACCCCTCCGCTATCAGGGCCCCTATGAATTATTGTGTTCATCATGCTTTCAATTGTTTTCATCTTATCTATTTCTAAGTTAGCGTCAGCAAAGCCCACAAATCCGCACATTTAAGTCACCTCTCGTGATAGTGTATGATTAATCTAGATTATTAACTAATTCTTAATTCTTTAGCCTTCTGCATTATTTCGTTTACAATTTCTGCTTCACTAAAGGGTATTTCTTCCTTGCCTATTATTTGGGAGGTCTCATGGCCTTTACCTGTTATGAGAATAATATCGCCTTTTTTACTAAGATTAATGGCAAAGTTGATTGCTTCTCTTCTATCAATTATTGCTTGATAGCTACCGCCCTCTTCCTCTATGGCCTCTACTATATCCCTAATAATCAAATTAGGGTCTTGGTCCTTAGGGTTGTCCGACGTTACTACAGCAAAATCTGCATATTTAACCGCAACCTTACCCATTGATCTACGTTTTTCCTTGCCCATTTCTCCAGCAGCGGCATATACGCCAAATACTAAAATAATTCTCCCTTTGGCAAAGGGCTTAATAGTAGTAAGAGCTTTTTCCAATCCGTCTTCAGTATGGGCAAAGTCCACTATAACCTTATAATCATTATCTTGATATACTGTTTCAAATCTTCCTTTAATGCGTTCTAGCCCATTAATGCCTTCTTTTATATCCTGTAAACTAATATTATTACAATAAGCACATGCAATAGCAGCTAAGCTGTTATATACATTAATAATACCTGGGAGCTTAACTTTAATCTTCACACTTCCCTTAGGAGTATGGGCTACATAGGTTGTATTATCAGCTTGACAGGAAATCTTAGTTGCATATATATCTGCACTGGCGTCTTCTATGCCAAATGTAACTAATTTTGCATCATAGTTTTTGATTCTTGCCGCTAGTTTTTTGCCGTATTCATCGTCAATATTGACAATATTGTAGTCTGTAGTCAACTCAAATAATTGCGCTTTGGCATTAAAGTATTCTTCCATAGTTTTATGAAGCTCTAGATGATCCGGAGAAAGATTAGTAAATATGCCGGTATTAAAGCTACAGTAAGCCACTCTACTAAGGCTTAAGGCATGGGATGATACTTCCATAATACAATTTTCTGTATCTGCCTCTACCATTTCAGAGAAGATTTGCTGTAGATTTAGAGATTCTGGCGTAGTATTTTTAGTCTTAATTAGCTTGTTATCGATTACAGTTCCGATTGTACCGATAATACCCGTAGCTTTATTAGCATAATCCAAAATAGATTTAATAAAATAGGTGGTGGATGTCTTCCCATTAGTTCCAGTTATACCTATTAGGTTCAACTTTTCGGTAGGATTGCTAAAATAATTTGCAGATATTAAAGCTAGCGCTTTTCTAGAACTCTTAACCTTAAGAACAGTGATATTTTCATCTATATCAATATCCTTTTCTACAACTATTGTAGTTGCACCCTTTTCAATTGCTTTCTCAATATAATTATGACCATCAACTGTAAAACCTGTTATTGCCACAAAAATACTATTATATATAACTTCTCTAGAGTCATAGGCAATCGAGCTTACTTCTCTATTTATATTCCCCTGAATTATTACAAAGTCTAGCTCTTTTACTATAGAGTTTAATAACATTATCATCAGCTCCATTCTATTGACCCAAATCATTTTTCGTAATAGTAATCACAATTGTTCCACCTTATTCTACACCATTTTTATACTTAATGAAACAATTAAAATATGGCATGACCAAAAAAGAGATAACAGAGCAATTATGCTTTGTTATCTCTTTTAGTTACTTTAGGTTTGTTTCACAGACTGAACAGATTTGCGGATGTACTTGACTTTGACCTACTGTTTCGCAGTATTTCCAGCATCGCTCGCATTTGCTACCAGGTGCTTTAACTACTTGAATTTTTAATCCTTTATATTCTGTAGAATCAACAGTGCCCTCTGGAGTAGAAGTGGCTCCTTGGAGCAGCTCCACTTTTGAAACAATGAAAATAGTATCTAATTTTTCAGGGAAATTCTTGAGAAAATCAAACAGTTCTTGGTCAAGATAGAGATTAACTTGAGCATCTAAAGAATGTCCTATTACCTTATCTCGACGGGCTTTTTCTAGGGTTTTGGAAACCTCATCCCTAAGATCTATTATCTTCTCCCATCTTTCCTCCAGTTGCCCATCGATATACTCCTGATTAACAGTAGGCCAGCCTGCCAGCTGAACACTGTCAGCCTTGTTTTGCTGCGGTAGGTATCCCCAAACCTCTTCAGCAGTAAAGGCTAATACCGGTGAAAGCATTT